>JAHEBB010000194.1 GCA_024642575.1 Trueperaceae bacterium
GGCTGGCTGAAACGTCAGGTCGATGTTTGGAAGGATAGTCAACAATTTTATCCCACTCATCCGCAGCCGAACGGGCAACCACGGCAATAAGTGGCTCATCGCCAATATTAAAGACCTCATGAGGCACACCGGGCTCTATATAGATAAAATCCCCTGCTTCATTTTCGACTGAAAATTTCAGGTCTTCGCCAAAATCGTGTCTGACTTTGCCCTGAAGCAAAAACAGCATCACTTCAAACCCATCATGAATATGCGCGTAGGCAATCGCGCCTTGCGGCACCGTAGCGACATTCATAGATAGACCTTTTGAACCTACATTTTTACCTGATAAACCTGTTTTGTATCTGATGCCGTTCCAACTGCGGTTATCGGCTCCGCCCCCTCGAATGACCTGGATACCGTCATGGTTTTCCACATAATCCATCAGGTCTTTACGCATTTCCATAATGTGCTCCTAAGCATTGATTTGTGCTTATTCTACCTGCAAAACGAGTGTTAGAGTAATGACTATGATTATGAGTTTAGGTGAAGTACTCGTTGAAATTATGCGGCCTGAAAGAGATTTACCGCTTTCAAAAAGAGGGAGTTTTGAAGGGCCTTTTGCCAGCGGTGCACCCCTTATTTTTGCCTGTGCGGCTGCTCGGCTGGGAGCAGATGTTGGCTTTTATGGCGTAGTAGGGAAAGACGCTTTTGCAGAGACCTGTCAAACACATCTTGATTACTGCCAGATTAAAACCAAACTCAGGGTCGCATCTGGTTACACCACAGGCATGGCCTTTGTTGCTTATGACTCGAGCGGTCAAAGACAGTTTGTTTTCCACTTGGCGCAGGCTGCCGCAGCTCTTCTCTCGCCCACTGATTTACCTGAAAGTTTTGCCAGGCTTCGCTGGTTGCACATCACAGGGTCATCGCTTTGCGGCTCAGACAGTATGCGGGAAGCCTGTTTGACCGCCGTTCATAGAGCAAAAGAGGTGAATGCCCTTATCTCCTTTGACCCCAATCTGAGACCTGAGCTTATGGGCAACCCTGCTATTCAAGCAGCTTTTGATAATGTTTTAGCAGCTGCCAAAGTTGTTTTACCAAGCGCCCAAGAGGCCGAGCATCTGGTTAAAGGAAAAACCTCAGAAGAGGCTTGCAGGGAACTTATGAGTAAGGGAAAAGTCGTCTTTTTAAAACAAGGCGAAAAGGGTTGCATAGTTTTTAATCAAGGAAAGGTTCAGCACGTGTCTAGCATCCAAGTCACCGAGGTAGACCCGACGGGCGCAGGCGACTGTTTTGCGGGTGGGCTAGCGGTTGCTTATTTGCAGGGTAAAGACTGGCTCGAGTCTGCTCGGTTTGCTTCGATCGTGGGCGCACTTTCTACCACTAAGCTTGGCCCTGCTGAAGCCTGCCCCAGTTTGGCTGAAGTTGAGGCTTATCTCTAAGTCTTTGGAAACCAGATTTTAACTGAGAATCCCTTGTCAGGAGCACTATCAAGCTGCCAGCGCGCACCGTGCAGCGCAACAATGTGTTTAACAATGGCAAGCCCAAGACCGCTGCCTTCCCCCTGCCGAGCTGAGTCAGGGCGGTAAAAGGTTTCGCCTAAACGCTCGAGTGCTTCCTTTTCTAAACCAGGGCCTTCATCTTTGACTTCAAGGCAAATTTCGCTTGCTGAGCTAAGCTCGAGCGTCACGGGAGCACCCTTGCCATGCTTTACGGCATTATCCAGCAGATTATCTAGCAAATGACTTAAGAGATTGGGGTCCGCCAAAAGCTGGCTTTCCCCCTTAACGGCAAAGTTAATCAAAGTATCAGGGTTATGCTCCCTAGCCCTATCTACTGAGTCACCTGCCAACTCTGCCAGATTAACTTTAATGCGTTTTAAGGCCGTTTCATCTCTTGCCAAGAGCAGTAAATGATTGGTCAAGCGACTCATACGGCTGACATCTTGACCTAATTCAAGAAGCGTTTTTTGATAGTCTTGGCTACTGCGCTCCCTTGCTAACGTAGCATCAATACGACTTTTTAGGGCAGTAAGGGGGGTACGTAAATCGTGGGCTGCGGCCCTGGTAAACTCGGTTTCACGCTCGAGCGTATCTGCCAGCCGCCCAAAAGAAGTTTGTAAACTTAAGGCCAGACGCCCTAATTCATCTTTATGATGAGCCTCTGGAAGTTCTTGCCTTAAATTGCCACTGCTGCCAATTTGCAAGGCAGCTTGCTCGAGCCGCCGAATGGGTCTAAGCAAACGCCCAGCCGTCAGCGCACTAAGCCCAGCAGCAAAGAGCATGAGCAGAGGAATGGTTATAGCTAAGGCACGCAAATATGCCTTTAAAGGCTCTTTAAGCCCTTCCAAATCGCTAACCAGTTGCAGAGTATAGCCATGCTCATCGGTGTGTGAACTTTGTACCAAAACTTGATGCCCTTGTTTGCGACTATAGCCTTCAGGCAAATTTAAGGGCAAATCAGGAAAAGTGCTGGTTGCAGCTAAAACCTGACCTGCTTGCACCACACGAACATCAACTTCAGGCGGAAAATTAGGGCGAAAACTAAGAGAAGCATGACTATCTTCATGCTCAAGATCACCATGAATTTCTATAAGCGGCAAGGCGTCACGTAATGAACGTTCTTCCCCAGCTTCTAAAAAGCGCTGCAAAACCAAAAAAGAAACAATACCTACGAGTACCAAAACCAGCGCTGTCTGTAACGCAATAATGAGGCTAAAGCGCTGCTGAATGGTCATAAAATGCTGTACCCTCGACCTCTGGCACTTTGAATGACCTCCGTATCAAACTTACGCCTTAAGTAACTAATATAGACATCTACAATACGCGCTTCACCGTAAAAATCTGGCCCCCAGACCCTATCCAAAAGTTCTTCGCGGCTAAACCAGCGACCTGGCGTTAAGACCAAAGTCTCGAGCATGGCATATTCCCGCGCCGTCATACTAAGCGCTTGTCCCTTCCACCAAACCTGCCGCGTACGACTATCAATACTTCCTTGCCCTTCAGCAAAGCTATAGCGAGCACTGTTTGCCTGTTCACCACGCCTTATCACAGCTCTTAATGTGGCCAATAGTTCAGCGAGTTCAAAGGGTTTAACCAGATAAGCATCTCCCCCTAAATCAAGCCCTGCTACACGGTCACCTAGCTCAGCTCTTGCGGTTAAAAACACAATGGGCGTGCTTAGACCTTCTTGTCTTAAGGCTCTTGCCAGCTCAAAACCATCGCGCTTGGGTAACATCACATCTAAAACCATAACTGCGTACTGACCCGCCCTTGCTTCACTCAAACCTAGCTCCCCATCGGCTACCCAGGTCACTTGATAACCTGCTTCTGTTAAGGCTTGCGTTACGGGTTCAGCAATTCTTTGGTCATCTTCAACAAACAATAACCTCACGCTTTAGACTCCATGACTACGGTTTTAACCTTTCGTTTTATCAGACGGCTTGTGAATGTATCAGCTAGCTAAATTATAAGGTTAATAATTAGCGCTAACTAAAGAGACGTTTGCAAGAGGTCTAGTGTATCTTTCTAAAATACGAGCTATTAGATGATAAAAAGGATGCTAGCATCTGAATCATTGCAGTGCCTAGCACCCTTTATGTGCCCTCATACTTTTTATGCCCTGGCTGTTTTGCGTACTTCAAAGATACGCACCAAAAAGGTGAAGATGACGAGTAGGCTAGCCCCTATATACAGCAGACCTAAGGTGTCTGAACCTGCCCAAAGGCCGTGCACCGTTGCCAGAATAAAACTTGGATAGGCCAGAAGATGCAGTGTGCGCCAAACCGTACGGGGTAATTTATTTTTATAGGCAAAAGTGCCATAAACCGTTATCATGCCATATGTCGCCAATGTACCTAAGGCCAAGGCTAGTGGCGCATAACTAGCTAAACCAGGAATCAAAACGCCCAGTAAGGTTTGGGGATACTGGGTATCTACAAAAGTAAAAACCACATGTACACCCACCAGTGCTAGAGCAAAACCACTTAGTAAACCATGCCAGCCGTACTGCAAGGCTTTGGCTAACCATTTGGGCACATAAGCACTTGCCATAAGCGCACCTAGAGCCACACTGATGCTTAACAAAACATAACTTGTTACACCGCTCACGCGTGTCAAAGTCCAGGCGAGAGTACTGGGAGCCAGTTGATTAAAAGCTAATAGCCAGACAAAGGCCAGAGCTGCCAGCATGAGGCCGGCTAGAGCTTCATTAAGAGAAAACCACCGTTCTTGTTTCATGCTACTGTCCACATTCCTTCTTCAAATCGCCAGAGCTGCCCCTCTTGGTCAAAGGCCAGATAAAGATAGCCCGGCTCGAGCCTTTCATAAGCTTCTAAAAAAATCAGTTTGGTCATAACTTCCGCTGTGCATAAACTGGGGCCAACCGCAGTCGTCTGTACCCAGCGTGAGCTAAGCGGTTTAGCCGTGCGCGGGTCAATCAGATGGTGCCCGCCTTTCCAGGCACGTTTCAAAAGGCTCGAGCTTGCAATGCCAAAGGTGCCTGGAGGTAATAACAGTTGATACGTCCCCTTTTCAAAAGGTTGTTCTAAATCAATCGGGCTGAGTTCGCTTCGCTTTAAAAAGATATCGCCCCCTGCATCTATCACAAACTCTCCAGTTAAATGCTGACTGAGGCGCTCGACTATCCACGTTTTAGCTGTGCCACCCAGATCAAGTTCGGCTCCCTGAGGCAAGCTAATAACATCTTTTGAGACTCTAACGGCCTGCCACTGGGCAACGGCAGGAGGCTCACCTTCAGTCACCTGGGCGCTTTTAAAACTATCTTTATAGCCTGCCCATTTGAGGGCGGGTAGTATCAGAGGGGTCACCAGCCCATTTGTTTCTTTGGCAACTTTGAGGGCGTGGGTAAGCGCCTCAACAAGCACTGTGGGAGGATGCTCGAGCCTGCCTGAAGCATTTAACTCGGTTAATGCTGAAGGCTTAAAGCGAGTGAGCGTGGCTTCAAGCTCGGCAAGTTCTGACCAAAGTGCTTCAGCGCCTTGACCTTCTATACTGACTTCTGTGCCTAACGCGAACATTAGCTGCCTCTGGTTCTGCCTACTGAGCGGAAAACAGGTTGGCGAAAAACGCTGATATTGGGTGAACTTGCTACAACTTTGCTTACATTACTAGTTTGGCTTGTCTGGCTAATGCTCTGAGCTACTGTCGATACAGAAGCACCTTTTACAAATTGCGCTCCTACACCCATGCCGAGTCCTAAACAGGCGGTTAAGAGCCAGAGGGTAGATTCTTGTTTATTAAATTTAGCTTTAGTCGTCGTGCTCATGTTCATACTCCTGATGTTCTGAAAAACTTCCTGAGCGGCTGTGCTCATTAGCTTCATGGCTATTTTCTTCTTGCCTAAAGGCAAGGCTAGGACTTACGCTATAGCTCGAGCCTTGAGCGACAGAGCCTGTGGTTAGCGTTTGGTTATTCGTGGGGCTCGGTATTTTTAAATCAATCGGTGTTTTTAAACCAAGAAGCGTGAATCCTAAAACACCCGAACCTAAGGCTACAACTGCGAAGATGATGACTTTTTTGCTATTCATATCTTTTCTCCTGACAATAGAATGCAGCAAGTCTGTTAAACGACAGTTAAAACGTTTAGCGTTTAAATTTGGTCATATAGCCCTCTAAAGGATAGAAATTACCGTGTCATCTAAAAATTTATCGTTCAGGACACTGTTTTTCAAAGGCATTGTGTAGCCGAGCAGATGATACATGCTATATAACTGGCTTTAGCCTAGAAATAAAAAACCTGACCGCCAAAGCAGTCAGGTAAAAAGGAGCTAGGTTTTTAGTTAGAGCTTTAGCGGTTTTGCGTACTTGTCCAGGACTTCATTCATCATCTTGATATTGGCGACACCTTCACCCTCGAGCCAGTCTTTGAGGCCAGCAGCACCACTCTTGGCAAAGACAGCAATACCACCTTTCCAGGTAGCCCGTCCACACAGCACACCGTTATACGGGTCGCCTGCTTCACCTGCAAAGCGCAAGGTTTCTGCAAACTGGGTCATATCTACGCCAGCTGACAGGTAAATATAAGGAATGGTGGCTTCAGCAGTAGCAGCGCGCACATGGTCGGCAGCTTCTTCTTTTGAGTAAACCGTAGGGTTACCTTTGGCAGCTTCTAAGCCTGCTACATTCTTGACATTGACGGGAAACTCGAGCTTTAAAACATCTACACGGTACTGAGGTTTGGTAAATTCACGCACGGTACGTTTTAAGACTTCGGGTTTGAGTTTGGCAAGCTCGAGCTTATCGCTCACTTTATCATTGTAAGATACAGGCTCTAAAAAGAGCGGCATGCCTTCGGCTTCGCATTCTGCCCCAAGACGCTCAACAAAAGCATGTTTTTTCTCTAAAATGGCTTCATCTTCAAACGGGTCATAGTAAACCAGCACTTTAATCGCGTCCGTACCCGTATCCCTTAAACGCTGCACACTTAAACCTGGAATAAGGTCAGGCAGTCGCCCAGGCTGAGTCTGGTCATAGCCGCTTTCCTCATAAGACATAAGCAGCCCTGAGCCTTTACGTCTGGCTTTAGCTGCTGCCTGCCCAAACGCAGGGTCAAGCAAGATAGCGCTAGCATGCTGGGTTAAGACCGAAGACACCTGAACTTTAAAGTCAGATAAATCTTGATCGCTAGCGTCATAGCCAACTTCCTTTAAGGCTTTTCTAAGGGAGCCCCGCTGATCCATAGCAGCAGCCGTAATAATACCGCGCTCATTGGCGCAGGTTTTGATTCGGGCGATTTTATCTTGATTCATAATTGTCCTTTCTCTTGCAACGCAACCGCGCCCCAAAGTGCAGCCTCTGAGCCTAGTTCAGCCCAGGTAAAAGCCACCGTTGTTTCGGGAACAGGTTTGCGTAAATGCTCATAAAAAATGCTTTTAAATTGCTCTTTTGGAAATGCCTTCATAGCTGGAATACCACCTCCAACAAGCGCCAAATCTGGTTGGAAGAGATTTATGGCTGAGGCTAGTGCATAGGCTAGATCGCGAACAAACGCATCAAGCTCTTGACGCAATTCAGCTGAATCAGCAAGGGCAAAAATCTGATCCACCTGAGTATCATAGCGCTCTGCTAGTGCCACCAGAGTATGACCACAGGCATAAGCCTCCAGACAGTCAATATTGCCACAAACACAAACCTTGCCCTCTGCCCTAATAGGAATATGCCCAAGCTCGACGGCCCCCCCGGATGCCCCTCGAAAGGGGCTACCTGCTTGCAGAAAGCTACCACCGACACCTGTACCAACAAACATACCAAAGACATCCTTTATGCCTTTGGCTGCGCCTGCGTACCACTCGCCTAAGAGAAGTAAATTAATATCGCGCTCGAGCATCACCTTAATACCTAAATGCTGCTCGAGCCCTGTTTTAATCGGCGCCCCCTCAAGATTTCGAATGTTAGGACTGGTTAGCGCCGTACTCAAGTTACGGTCAGGCGTAAAAGGTACTCCTATAATCAACGCCTCGACTCTTAAGTTTTGAGCTTCCGTATAAGCTTTCACTGCTTCAGCCAAAAAAGCCACAGGATCACTAGCCTGACGCAAGGCTGAGGTCGGCAAAGTTTGAAACATCCCGACAGGCTTACCCTCAAACAAATGCCCTAGCCTCAGGCTAGTGCCTCCCATGTCAATGACAACGGCTGCGCTCATAAAGGCTCGAGCTTAAAGTCCTTGTGATGCGCCTCAGCAAAGGGCAGCCAAACCGCTTTTCCTGCCTGCCAAAGTGCGCGACCTGATTCGTTTTTTGCAAGTCCCTTAACCGCCTCTGTAGCCAGCGAACGCGCCAAAATTCGTTCAAACCCGGTAGGCGTACCCCCACGTTGTGCGTGACCAATGCGACTCATACGGCTACGAGTATTCATTGCTTTGGCTAAATCATCAATGACATCCGTTAAATTTGGGTAACCTTCAGAGGCTACAATTAGAGCGTAGCGGTTTTTTTCTGTGGCTATTTTGGTAAGCTGAATCAGTTCTGCAAGTTCCATCGGATATTCAGGTACCAACAAAACATCTGCTCCAACGGCTTGCGCCACCTCCTGAGCCAGAAAACCTGTATCACCCCCTAGGGTTTCAAGGGCAAAAAGCCGTGGAATAGAATCGGCACTGTCACGTATACCATCGGCTAAGCGAATGGCGCTGTTTAAGGCAGTATCGAATCCAATGCTCGAGTCTGAATCAAGCACATCATTGTCAATGGTTGCAGGTAAAAAAGCAGTTAGAACTTTAGAACTTAAAGCGGCTGCCGCCTGTGAGGAGCCATTACCCCCCAAAATCACCAAGGCATCAACGGCTTCATTTTTCAGGTTTTGTACCACTGTTTCGATATGCTTGGGGAAATTGCTTACCCTCGAGCTACCAAGTTCCGTACCCCCCCGCCTTGCCCAGCGCAAGACTTCTCGCACTTGCAAAGGACGAAACTTTGCATCTATCAGACCTTGTAAACCTTCTTCAACCCCAACAACTTGCCAGCCTTTTTTCTCGGCTTCATGACAAAGTGCCCAAAGCGCCATATTCATGCCTGGAGCGTCCCCACCCGAAGTCAAGAGCGCAAGCTTCACGCTGCTCCCATCATAAGTTTGACCACTTCGTCATCATTGGTTTCGCTGATTAGCCGCTCGCCTGCGACTCGACCGCGCTCGAGCACCAAGATGCGGTCACTTACATCAAAAATATCGGTCAGATTGTGGGAAATAAAGATGATGCCCACCCCTTGCCCTTTAAGCCTATGAATCAGCTCTTTAACCTCACGCTGCTCAGGAACACCAAGCGCCGCAGTTGGCTCATCCATGATTAAGACTTTGGCATTCCAATAAACCGCACGACTGATAGCAATCGCCTGACGCTGCCCACCTGAAAGATAACTTACAGGAATAGTCAAATCATTTACAACAATCCCCAAGTCTTTAAGGGCTCTTTTAGCTTCTTCACGCATGAGTTTGCGGTCAAGTACGGGCAAAAAGCCAAACATCTTGGTCATTTTTTCGCGCCCTAGAAACAAATTAACCCCTACGTCTAAGTTATCTGCAAGTGCCAAATCCTGATAAATGGTTTCAATGCCCAGATCACGAACCTCTTGCGGGTTTTTTCCCGTAATCGCCTGACCAAGATAACTTACTTCACCATTGTCAGGGGTATAGACGCCAGAAATCATTTTGATAAGGGTTGATTTACCTGCACCGTTATCCCCTGCCAAGGCTAATACTTCTCCAGGAAAAAGGTCTAAAGAAACATCTCTAGAGGCTTGGGTACCCCCGAAGCTTTTTGAAACATTGCGCACCGATAGTAAGGCCTGACTCATCAACTACCCCGAATAAGACGGTCGCGAAACTGATCAATCAGCACAGCTAAAATAATCACCAGACCTACCGCAATAAACTGCCAGTAAGATTGCATCTGAATAAACACCAGACCAAACTGGATTATCGCCAGAATCAAAGACCCGATAACCGTACCGCGCACTGTGCCACTACCCCCCGTTAAACTAGCTCCGCCAATAAAGACCGCAGCGACCGCATTTAATAGAATGGGGTCACCCGCATCAGGCTTACCTCCAGAAAAACGGCTCATATAAAAAAGCCCAAAGACCGCGGCAGTAAACGCACTTAGCATATAAAGCGTAATGGTTAGGCGTGTGGTATTAACACCAGCGCGTACGGCTGAATTAAAATTGC
>JAHEBB010000195.1:0-2372 GCA_024642575.1 Trueperaceae bacterium
GCTCGTTAATGAGGTTAAGGGTTTCAAGCATATTGGGAAAGACTAAGCGAAGCTGTCATTGTAGTGCTTCAAAAAAGCGAAACCATTTCATGGTAGAAACTTTTAAGGAGCAAGAATGGGAAAGATCAAGTCAAGAAGTTGGAGTATTGAGCAGAAGTTCAGCATGGTGATGAGCTTATTGCAGAATGAAGCCAGTGCTGAAGAAATAGCTAAACGACAAGGTGTAGGAAAAAGCACCTTGTATAAATGGCGAGATAGCTTTCTGCGCCAAGGCCGTGAAGGCTTAGCTGATCGCCAGACAGGTAATAGCCGAGTGAATGAACTAGAAGCTGAGAACCAGCATCTTAAGGAAGCTCTGGCAGATGCAGTGGTAAAGCTTGAGATCCAAAAAAAATGGTTCAAACTATGAGTTTTAATGAACTTGAGGCTTTGAGAACTGAAAAAGACTTGGGTGTGAATGCTTTTATTGGGCCTAATGTAAGCAAAGCTGTCACCAGCCGCCAAACTGGCCTTTTTGTAGATCCCAGGAAATTTGCAACGCTAAGGAATGGAATTTTTGACCTTTAGCGTTGTTTTTGATTTTAAGACCCCAGTGTTTATGGGCTATCTCACGAGAATTGGTAAAGGAAACCCGTAAAGTTAATCAAAATTAAATTAACCATGAAAAGATGAGTTTTTCTTACCGCAAAGAGCTGCCTAAGCTCGAGTAAAGAAAAACGTACGATAAATATTACCGTTTACCGCGCAAACAAAGCTGTACTCGATGTCGAGCACAGCAGTTGCTTCAAATTTCCTTTAGCTTAGCGTTGTGTTTAGCACCAGATCTATCAAAACCCCAGATTGAACGGGTTCAGCATTAGTTTGCCAATCAGATGTTTAGTTTCTGCCTAAAGAGGTACCATTTTGGGGATCATCGGGTTAGAGGTGGCGAGGGTATTGCTACTCCCACCCCTACTATAAAACTGCTTTCCTGAAAACACTTATTCAAAGGTGTAAGCAGCATCTGCACTAACTCCATTTTCAGCGCTAAATTCTACATAATCAGAAATGCCAGCTTCTTCAGCTCCCTCAATACGAAAACCTACAGACCCTCTTGAATTTGTAGTTAGAGTTCCACTATCTTGATATAAATCTGTACCAACAACTCTATAAGCAATGTTGCATTCTTCAGCAGGAGGAATCGTGAACGCTCTAACAAACACAGATTGTCCTGGAGAGGGTTTTGGTGGACTGAGTTCTAAATTAAAAGCATTGATTTTGTCGCAGCTTACAAGTTCAGGTTCTTCTGTGCTGACTTCAGCTGCTTGAGGATTGGCTGTATTAATAACCGTAACTTTGCCGTCTTGAAGACTGGTTTCAATAATAATAGGGGCTTTCCCTTTAACTTGAATAACAAGTTTAACCTTGTCTGAGCCTGGAGGTAAAAAGGGAACAGGTAAGTCTTCTTCTGTCGTACCTGTCACACTAGCGATATGACACTTTGTGCCTTCAGAAGCAAATTCTGCACAAAAAGACCAAAGTACTGAAGTAATGAGAGCAGGATCATCTTTTATTCTTATAGCGGTAGGCTCACTAGGTTGAGCAGGTGTTTCTCCTAGTAAGAAACTGACGGGATTAGATGTAAGTTTGTTACCTAAGTCAACAGCTGCAATGGCAAGGTTATCTAGCGCTTGTGTGGCTTCCTCTTGAATCTTCTTACAGTCATCCCTTTGCCATTTAAGTTTGATGCACTCGTCAATAAGTGCCTCACGAACATTGTCATTATTTTCAGCGATTTCGTTGACGGTGTTAAGAATGTCAGGGGGGATGAGATCAAAGTCAAGCTGTAATGAAGATATACTTCCTTCACTAAGACTGTTAAAGCTGGTTTCTAAAGCACTGACCCAGCTTAAGAAGCTATCCGCTTCACCTGCAAGAAAGCGTAGCTTGCTGCCATAGTTCGATGTTGTGGCACTGGTAAGTGAGTTAACAGCGCTTATGAAAGAGGAAAGTTTAGCTTCAGATAGAAGTACCGTGTCCTCAAAGGCTTTTTCAGAAGGTGTTTGACCTGAAGGATTTGCGGTTGAGGGAGAACCGCAGGCTACTAACCAAATGAGCCCTAGCAAAGCAAAGATGAAACTGGCATATTTAGACATTTTTCTATCCTCCGTTCAGTTCCATCATAGGGCCAAGTCTCATCAGAAACGTACCCGTTTAGTGGTGTACTTGGGGTCGGGTAGCCCGACCCCGAGTTGTCCCGCTTACGGGGAAAGTTATGAATTTACTAAAATACCTTTCCTCTCTTATAACGTTTTGTACCAAGCTAATGTTTTTTCTATTGCTTCATCATGGGGTGTACTTGTATCTCTAAATGTAGTAATAAACTTGCTGTG
>JAHEBB010000195.1:2382-9646 GCA_024642575.1 Trueperaceae bacterium
ACTATAAAGGGCTTCTCAAATTCATACATCATTTCTACTGTTTCTTTAGCTTCAGGAATAAGTAAGCCTGCCATACGCATGGTGAGTTTATTTGTAGCAGCAATTTTGCTTGGCTTGCCTAGCTGTTTAAAGGCAATCGATAGAAATTGTCGCATGCTTAGGGTTGGAGCACTTGGGACATGCCATATTTGACCTAAAGCTTCTTCTTGTTGCCCAAGAATAACAAGTGCCCTGCCAAAGTCTTCAATGAACGTTAGGGTATGCGGCAAGTCGGGGTTACCAGGAATACTGGCGGCTTTCCCTTGTAATATAGGCTTAAATACCCGTTCTCCCATAATTGATCCAAGCACGTAAGGGCCAAAAAAATCAGATGCTCTTCCGATACTTATTTGCAACTTTCCGCTCTGATGGGCAGATAGTGCGGCTTCTGCCATAAGTGCTCTTGTTTTACCTTTACGTGTTTTAGTTTTATGGGGTAACTTTTCATGAATTAAGCCTTCGACCTTGCCATATGAATATAAATTGTCAGCTATAACAAGTTTGGCATTGTTTCTTGAAACACCCTCAATAATGGATTGTTGTAAGGCTGGAAATTTTTCAGGCCACTGCGTGTAAGCGGGTTGGGTAGCTTGATAAACAATGTCAGCCTCTTTTGTTAGAGAAGCAATAGCATTTGCGTCATAAGCATCCCCTGCTTTGACTTCAACTCCTGTTGGAAAGCTACCTTTGCCCGTTCTATTCACCATTAGAATGGGCTCACCTTGTGCAAGTAGTTCTTTCATAATGGCGCGACCGACAGCACCTGTTCCCAATATGATATGTTTCATTTCAATTTTCTCCTTACCTAAAAGAATCTAACTCGCTTGCTAGCCTCTGGATCTTAAACAGCTATTGTGCATTAGCGAATCTTAAAAATCTCTGCAACGAGGGGTCCATCTGCATAATGAAAGGTGTGGGTGGTAAAAATATGCATCCAAGCATTTCCTAGACTTAGTGTTGCCAGTGCTTTAAGGATGCCCCAGCCAAAGTCACCTGAGGCTAAGGTAATGAGGGAAAGAGTAACTTTTTCTGGGCTGTCCCATTCAAGAAAGTATTCATTGAGGTTAAAAGCTGCGTAAGCAATGCCTGCCAGAATGCTGCCTGTAATCCATGATTTACTCAGAATAGCTAGGCGAGGTGCTAAGAGTGCTTGGGTGAATATAGCTACTGGAATAACTGCTCCAAGTGTGTAGATAAAAAAGGTAAGAAGATGAGCTGTTAGAGGTGTTGTGAAAAAGTCGCCTATTACTATTGGAACTACGCCAATAAGCCCGATAATGACGGCGAACGGTACAAAGGTTTTTGGTTTTGGAAAGCCAAGCAGTAGACTTCTAGCATTGTATTTGCGTATAGCCATAAAGTAAATAAGGGGAATGACAGCAAAGATGGTGAAGTTATACGCTGTCCATACTAAGGTTGAACTGAGAGGCTCGAGTCCTAGTATGGATTGTGTGCCGTCATTAAAGGCTGAAATATGAATATGTGAGTGGATGTTTAGGGCGTAGCCTATGCCCATAAAAACAAGCATGTAGACAATCAACCAGAGTGTTTCTAATTGAGCGTTGCGGTAGCTTATGCCTAATTTGCTTGTGTGATCGATGGGTTTAAGCCCTGTTCGTTTGGCTAGGAAAATCATGATGCCTGAGAAAACTAGCACGCCAAGTTGTAGTAAGCGGTTAATGATGGGTTCTTGATCACCATATTGGAATAGGGATAGGTCTGCGAAGAACTGTAGGTAGACTGTGGAAACTAACCATATGAGGAGTGCGCTTATAAAAAAAGGGTTTGATAGCAGTGAGGAAGACTTTATGTTTGGGGTTTTTGCAGTCATCTATAGCTCCTAAATAGCCAAATCTTACCAATGGTAAGTATCTTACTGGTGGTAGGATAGGATATAATCTAACCAATGTCAAGTTCTAAACCTAAAGCAAGTACCAAAAGTTATCATCACGGTGATTTACGGAGTGCACTCATTCAAGCAGCCAGAGCCGTTCTTTATGAAGAAGGAACAAGCAAACTGTCTTTACGTGCAGCCGCGAGACATGCGGGTGTAAGTCACGCAGCTGCTTATCATCACTTCAAAGACAAAACAAGTCTAATAGCTGCTATTGCAGTAGAAGCCTTTAATGAACTTCAAGCAAAAAGAAACAAAGCTTACCTGCAAGAAGACCTCACTAAGCTAAAACGCATTCAAAAGATGGCAGAAGTCTATATTGAATTTGCGCTTGAAAATCCCCAAGAATTCAGACTCATGTTCTTACCCGAATTTAGACGAGAAGATGTCTTGACAGATGTCGAAAAAGCAGGCCGACAAAGTCATCTCCAAATGATCGAACTCGTCACAGCTTTACAAGAAGAAGGTACTTTTATAGAAGGTAATCCTGAAAGCATAGCTATAAACCTATGGGCAACCTTTCATGGTCTTGCCACCCTCATGCTAGACGGCCCCTTATTCCGTAATGCCAAAACGCAAGAAGGCTCAACAGCGCTTATTACATCTGCAATAAGCCACCTTTTCTATGGCCTTGTAAAATGATAAACGCAGTAAACCCCTTAAACAAGGCGTCCGGAGGGAACAAAAACCCCATATTGTTATTTGCCCCACCCCAAGCCAAAATGCTATGCTCACTCAACTTACACACAGTAAAGGTGGTGGTTATAAAGCTCAAGTCAGTTTGAAGGAGCAAAAAATGGCAAAACCTCTGCTACCAACAGAGGTTCTGAATGTCGTAATTGACGTACTTTGAATAGGTCAAATATACGGCACTAGGACTGTTTTTTGCAAGTCTTTTCCTCACATAAAAGGAGAACCCCTTGTGCTAGACCCCCAAGAAACTGGGTTACCAACGTCATTTCTACCCCTTCCTGTTGAAAACTTAACAAAACCCACATTAGACATCTATCAGGCGCTATTAGAGGTTGCCTACACCGTCTCAGACCGTAGAGGCTATAAAGCCACCCCCAATCAGGTCTGTTTCTTCTGTCCTTCAGAGATCGTCGCCTACGCTCTAGGCATCGGCAGAACCACCCTCTACCGTCATCTCAAACTTCTCAAAACCGCAGGCCTTGTCGATCAGAGAGGTCATATGACCGACTGCAATGGTTCGACTCGCTGTGATGGTTCCTTATGGGCCATCAACCTCAAACCTGAAACAAGTTATCAAGCCAAACTAAAAATCGAAGACTTCGACTATGAATACCGCGACCTCGCTGCCGATATCGATAACGGTAAGACCGCCTATGCCTTTATTCAAGAAATGAAACAGTCATATACGGATAAAGAGCAGTGGGTTAACAGTGACCTAATACTAGACTGGATACCGTTACCCCCTACCGCTGAATCTACCGTTCTTAGTATGACTGTTCCATCCTTAGACTTAGAGCAAATCCTGGATATCCCACAGGTTGATAAGCGTGAGCGTAATGAGGTTATTGACCAAGTGGCTGAGACCTGTGCCATGCGTTTAGCGGATACTAGCAATATCAACTTTTATCGTTGGCTCTTGTGGCAAGCTTTAAGGCTGTATTGGCAAAAAGAAGATGTTTTCTTTGCTCTGTATCAAGCGCTGCGTCGGGTACAGATTGACCAGCGGGAAGGTTATGCGCTTAAACCAGGTGCTTTATTTGTAAGCAGGTTGAAGCAGATGGAGATGTGGGAACGACTAAAGGCAGTACCTCAAACAAGGGTAGGAAGCACACCAAAGCAAACACCTTTAGAAATTACAGGGCATCTAAATGATTTATAGAGGCATATCTTTTAAAGAAAGGAAACGTAGGCAAGCACTAAGTATGAACCAGACTCAAGCCCTAGACTTGGCAACTGAAGGGAAAAACACATGTATAAATATCTACTGCTGATTGTTACTTTCGTCATTGGCTTTGGACTGGCTCAAGAACCTAGCACCATGAGTTTTGAAACAGACTTAGGCACCTTAAACGTAACACCCTTAGGTCATGCATCTATCCGTCTTGAATTAGGCGATACCCTTATATATGTTGATCCCTGGTCAAATGTCCATGACTTTAGTCAAGACCCTGATGCCGACTGGATTTGGGTTACTCATGAACACGGTGATCATTTAGATAAAGCGGCTATTGCTGAAATAGCCACCGATTCAACTCAGTATCTTATGGACAGCAGAACCGCTGAAGCTTCAGGACTTGACAATGTCACCCTCATTGCCAATGGTGAAAGCCTTGAGTTAGAGGGCTTAACGGTTCATGCCATTCCTGCTTATAACGTAGTGAGAGCAAGAGATAATGGTCAGAAGTATCACCCTGAAGGCTGGTATAACGGTTTTATTCTTGAAATCGGTGATTTCCGTATGCACTTTGCTGGGGATACCGAATGTGTGCCTGAGTTTGCTGACTTAGGACCTATTACCGTATCCTTTTTACCTATTAACTTACCCTTTACCATGCCACCCGAAGAAGCGGCTGCCTGTTTTAGAACTCTAAACCCAGAGATTGCTATTCCTTATCATCAAGGTGAATCAGATCCCCAAATCGTTGCTGACTTATTGGCTGATACCTCTATTGAGGTTAGGGTTTTGGCTTTGCCTTAAGGGTGCTAGCTTTTTTTTGAGCTTGGCTAGCTTTCTTCTTAGCAGGTAATGCTACTTGTTTAAAATGGGTAACGACTAATCTTAAGCTTTTAGGTTTTAAAGAAGCTTTTAGGTCTAAGCCTGAACCAATAGGAGGTAAGTCTTGAAGGCTATCAAGACTTACCTGTAATGAGAGAATAAATGGTTTTTGTAAAGCACCTTCAGGATTAGGCCAAATCTTTAAGCCAATAATAGCCTCTTCTTTACTGACATAACAGAGTTCTCCTAAGGCACTTAGACCTTCTTCAAACACCGTATCTGGGTTTGGTTCTGTAAACGCATAAAGATAACTGTATTCGGATAAACGGCCTGACTGATCAGTTCTTGGAAACAGCATTAAATTGAACCTTAGTTCTGAAGCTAGCGCATGTTTTTTAAAATAAGCTCGGAGTCTATTAAAGGCTCTTAGGCCAAGCTTTGTTTCTCCTATCGCCATTGTGAGCCTAGGTAGATCGTTTTCTTTAGGTTCTATGATTAACTGGGCTTGGCAGCCTAAGGTGGCATAGTAGTAAGATACAGGACTCATGCTTGGTAGTTTACCGAATATCGCTTTCTATGCGTTACACCTTGAATAAAGGTTTTGAAGGATTGAGCTGTAACCAAAAGTAATACCTTTAAACTCAATCCTTTTGATTACATAGGGGAAGTTAGTTCCAAAGCAATCCCATCAGGATCTTTAAAAGCTAGAACACAAATGCCAAAGGCTTCTAACTCTTTGACATAACGATGATCAATACTATCAGCTTCAAATAGGAGTTTAGCTTCTTCTAACTGGGCTCTGGTATCAACTGAAAAACTTAGGTGATCTAAGCCAATTCGGTGAGGACTAAACTGGTCATTTTCAATAGCTTGCGTTTTATCAGGGGCTAAGCCAATGGCTAGCAAAATACTGTCTTTATTCATAATGAGCCTTTCACCCATATCAGCAGCTACTTGAAAACCTAGATAGGTTTGATAGAAGTCTTTGGCTCGAGCTAAGTCTGAAACAGTTAGCGCTAGGTGATGAACCGCTTTTATAGGTATCGCTGGCATAGGTTTCTCCCTTGTTTTGGTTCAACTTTAATCTAGCAAATTTCTATGAGCTTACGGTCATGATTGATCTGCTGATTGAAGTGAGTTCTGGTCTTAAAATTAAATCTTAGGATTTGAATAGAAAGTTAAGCTGAACGATAAAGGCTAAAGGCGGTTGGATGAGAGAAATATCGCAGGCTGTATTTTAGGCATAAGATAAGATCCCCACAAGAAGTTAAAGATCAGTCATAGGTAAGCCTCCAATACTAGATTTCACATTTAGAGACTCGGCTTAAATAAGTTTCTATTATTCAGGGAAAGGATCTTGTTACATGCATAGACCTATTTATATTCATAATGGTGAACACCTTAATGCTCATATTCCTACCTTGCCCAGTCGTTGGCAAGGTGAAGTAGATTGTGTGGTTGGACCCTTCTCATGTAAAACCGTTGCTGAACATTTTATGCTTGTATCAACTACCTATAATCAGTACGATGCGATCATGGATCAGATATTTGCTAAAGGTGATTCATGGTATGTCCAAGTTAAACCATTAGCACTTCCTGCCTAAATCTAGCTAAATACTGATTAGTCTAAGTTCGGGCTTATTAAAATCAAGAAATAGCTTTTCTGGGGGTTTTTCGCCCAACGCCCCGAAAAGGTTCATTCCAGGATTTTAAGACTCTTTGGTTAAGTACTCTAAAATTGAATATTTCTTGTTCAGGACATGGATTCTAAGGTCCCGCCTCAAAACATATTGGACTTTTTGAGAATTGCATATTGAGACATGAGTTCCTACACAGTTTTGACTTCGGTTCAAAACCTAGACCTTATGAGACCTAAGGCCCGATGAATAGGGGGGTTTTGGCACAACGCCCAATAGCGGGTTGATAGAGATTTGGGGCAATGTTGCAGGCTTTAGATAGAAATCACTTAATTTCTTAAATATTCCGTTTCGAGGGGATGGGCCAACAACTCCAAGTGAGGCTTTTTCTTTTATTAGCTCTCATTAGTACAGAGCTAATAATCTGATTGGTTTTTGAGGTAAAGCCCCTGGGAATGCCGTAACAAAGCCCTGGGAATAGCGTATCTATATCCTGGGAATAGAATATTTACCCCCTGGGAATAGCGTAAAAGGACCCATCTTATGACCTCTCAACCAAGCGCTTTAAGGCAGTTATCCCCAAGCTCTAATATTAACGCTCTAATAGATTCTAAATCGTTTAATATAAAGCTAACGGTTTATGATATGGGGGATGACACAAAAAAGTCTGAAAAGGATCTTAGCTTTTTAAAAGCAGAGCTAGAGGATTGCGATTTTCTACCCGCTGAAATTACCTTAGAGACAGCTGCCTTTTTTAGTGCTTCAACCACTAAGCTCAAGCGAGTTATTAAAGAAAAAACTTTTAAGACCAAACTCGAGTCAGGGGAAACTCTTGAAACCAAAATACAAATCATTCCTTCGGTTGCTGTAGGTCTACCTATCACGGGGTAGTACGCTGATTGGTGTCAAAACTAACGCTAAGGAACTATCTAAAGGCTATTGCTTTTTCATAGCCTGGGGTTTTCGTAACAAAAGACAGAAAACTCTTATAAGGGAGTACTTTTT
>JAHEBB010000691.1 GCA_024642575.1 Trueperaceae bacterium
CTTACCTCAGACGACGCTTGACCATTCTTTTTATCTTTGGACTAATCCACGGCATCTTTCTTTTCTCAGGAGATATTTTGCATGCTTATGCCTTACTTGGCTTGGCAAGTTTGCCTTTGTATAAACCCCTGATAAACAGTAATCACAAAGCTAGGTATTTTGCCATTCTCCTTTCTCTTTCAGTTCTGATCTTCTGGGGGGTATTTGAACTCGAGGCTAACCTGGATGCCTCGAGCCTCGAGCTAACCGACTACGGCATTACCAGCTACTGGAGTATCACCCAGCAAAGATTCTCTGATCTGATTGCAGCCCTAATAACCTTACCGATCTTTTTCCCACAGCTTTTGTTTTTCTTAGGCTTAGGAATGGTTTTTCAGTCCCACAACTTACTGGAAAAAGCAAGTCATCACCGAAGATTCTGGCAGACTCTATTTTTAATCTGTACCCTGTTTAGTCTAATGCTACTAAGCTTATTTTACTTAATGCCTGAATTGCTAACGAGCAGCTTAGCTCAAAGTATCGAACTTACCTTGCTTAGCCCCGCCTTGGGTTTTGTCTATTTTTCTGGCATGATTTTACTTTACCCCTATCTTGCCAATCTTTTTAAACCTCTAGTTGCAGTAGGGAAGATGTCGTTAAGTAATTATCTGGCTCAGTCGCTAATTATGACGACTCTTTTCTATGGTTATGGTTTTGGCTGGTTTGATACGATTTCGCTTGGCTCGAGCTTAAGGCTCACCCTTACCCTATTTCTACTCCAAATCCTTGTAAGCAATCTCTGGCTCAGGTACTTTAGCCATGGACCCGTAGAGTGGTTGTGGCGGAGTTTGAGTTTAAGGCAGACGCTTTCATTAAAGAAAAATAGCTAAATCTGGCCGCCATATAAAAAGCCCAGGCGGGGGAACCTGGGCCGTCAGAGAGGAGATGGAGGTAAGAACCTCCGCTAATTACCATAGCAAAGATTTATGCACATTTTGTAAGCTTAAAGTGAAAAAAATAAAGGGTCCTCTGTGACGACCCTGATCGCTAGCCTAACAGAGCCAAATGAAACTGCCATGAATAAAGCAGATTGACAGCTTAAGGTTGGAATCTTAGCAGACAAACGTTAAACCTAGCTCTAGGATAATGCCATGAAACGCTATAGCCCTGATGCAGCCAAGGCATTTCTTTTTGCCCTGAGAGAATGTGCTTCTATGGGTCATAGTACCGTTCAACCAGAGCATTTACTTCTGGGCTTAGCCAAGGCAAATCAGGATATCGGGAAAGACTTAAATAGCCTGGGTTTTCCCCTCGAGCGCCTAAGAACCTTAATCAAAAATTCAAATCAGACGTCTGCACGTGCAACTTTACCCTCTTATGGTCAAGGTCTAAGAAAAGTTCTTAGCAAACTTCCTCAACAACAGATTGATGCTCGGGGAGTCTTAAAAGTCTTGCTCTTAGACCCAAGTAGTCAGTGTTATGAGCTGCTTTCTAGCAGTACAGATTTTCCAGGGTTTTACCGAGAACTTAGCGAACCTTAAGCCTTAACGATAACAGGTTTGATGCCTTTTTACTTGTCACAAGATGCTGTGACAAGCCTCCTTCATACTCTTTTTAGACGTTCGCGTCTTAGCAAGATGGCCAAAACAAAACTTGCTTTTCTCCCTAGGCGCCCGGAGAAGAAAAGAGAAAAGCATGAAGGCATTCGTCTTAACCCTACTCGCCCTTGGTTTTTTGGCAGGTGTACCAACGTTAAGCGCAAGCTCAGCAAACGAGCCTGTTTATCTTAGTGATGGCGGTGACTACAACACGGGTGGAGGTTAAGCCTGGTAGCGAAGTAAAATAAGGTCTGACAGTTCAATCTCATTCAGATGTACTAGTGCATCTGAATTTTCTTTTCTTTGACTGGGGTTAAGCGTGGCTAAAACTTGCCTATCCTCAAATAAAAGTTGGCTTTCTCTGGATAAGCAATAAGCTAATACTTGAGCAGAAAAGTCAGGCTCAAACTTATACGTGCGCAGTAATTGAAGGAGTAAACCACGGATACCTAAGCTGTATTCTGATAAACGAGCGAGGTTCAATGCCGAAAGCAAAACCTTAAACGCACCGCTAAAATCGTTCATTTTTACAAGGCAATCGCCAAGACTTCTTAAAAGGGCTAATTCTGAGCGAAATAAGCCAGGTTTTTTGCTTTCTTCTAAGCCCTTGGTTGCCAGTTCAAAAGCCTCCCTGCTTTCCCCAGATAGAAGCAGACAGGAAATAAACTTGGGAAGACACTGAAAATAGAGGTAGAGGAGGTTTTGTTGTTTGGTTTTGGCAAGCAGCAGCTCAAAGGCAATCCTAGCGGAAGCTATATCACCACGAAGTAACAGTAGGCGTGCGCTTAGGTAATCCTTTCTCAATCCGCCACCATCAGCCGCCTTTTGCAGATAGTGGTCTGCCTGCTCGAGCTCTCCCTGATTTAAGAGACTCACAACCAGATTAAGCAGGGCGCTGCATCTTTCTTTGTCTGAGTCAGCAAGGCTGTAGGTTTTTAGGAAAGTATCTTTTGCTGCCGAAAATTTAGCTTCTAGATCAAAGGATGCTCCTAACGCATTTAAGGCCGATAATTTTACCTCAAGACTTTTTGCCAGCTTA
>JAHEBB010000196.1 GCA_024642575.1 Trueperaceae bacterium
TTTTGGGTGCCTCGTAAATAATAATGCGTTTTAGCTCTGGCACGTTCGCCAAAACAGGCCTAAGCTCCTCTAGTAGCTGAAGGTCTGAAACAACCAGAGCCTTTGCCTCTGACTCTTGTAAAATATGACTGATGGCTCCAGCAGCGTGGGTAAGATAAATAGGAACGTCTACCAAACCCGCTATCAAACAGGCCATATCTGGCAAAGCAAAAGATAAATCATTTTGGGTATAGAAGGCGATTTTTTCACCTTTACTAAGACCTAGATTATTTAAAGCAAGCGCCAAATACTCTGCCTTTTGCAAAAACTCAGTGTTAGATAGAGATTGCCAACCCGCCTCAGTGCGCTGATTAAAAGCAGTGGGGTTTGGCACCGTTTGGCAAGCTTCTTCAAGTAAAGAAACCAGACTACGCCCAAGCGTAACCAGACCACTGTTTTCAGGAGCCAGGTAAATTTTCTCAGCGCTTGGCAAACTCTGACTAATAACGTCTGAATGATCACTAATTTGCATGCCTACTCCTTTACGGTATTTTTAGTAGCTAAATAAAAGTCTGTCTTAGTTAAGCTCTTAGACTTTATGGGCTTTTCCACATAACCACTAAAATTTTGTACTTGGTTTAATTTTAGCATACCCTCATGAGCTTCAATTGACCAATTGCACACTTTTTTTTGACCAATTGTTCATAAACTTTCAACTATTTTAAAAGGTGTAATGATGACTTAGTTAAACCTTAACCTGGCTCAGCTAAACCTTAAAACGCAAACAAAAACAACTTCCCCGAGGCTCATTACTCTCTACCCAAATATCTGCACCATGCAACTGCGCAATACGCTTACTTATGGCTAAACCCAGACCAGCTCCGTCACTGCCTCTCTCATTTGAGGCGCGGTAATAACGATCAAAAATATATTCGCGGTCTTTTTGCGGGATGCCTGTGCCGGTATCTCTGACAGAAACCAATAGGGCATCTTTTTCTTTTATAAGCTCGAGCCTTACTTCTCCACCAGCAGGCGTATGCTTTAGAGCATTGTCAATTAAATTGGTCAGCGCACGTTCTATTAAGCCCAAATCAATCTTTACCTGAGGCAGGTCGGGGGCTAGCTCGAGCCGCAAATCTATTCCTTTATCCCGCGCATGGTCTTGAAACTTAAGCACCACATCTTGCGCTAACTCCTGCAAAGGAAACAACTCAAAATCAGCCTGAACCGCATCCGCATCAAAGCGAGACAAATCAAAAAGGTCAGAAACCAGTTCGCCCAGTCTCTCGCTTTGCCGACTTGCTACTGCCAGATACCGCTCTTTATCACTGGCGGACAGAGTAGGGGATTTCATCTGTAAAGTCTCTAAGTAACCTCTTAAGGCCGCCAGAGGCGTGCGCAAATCATGTGAAACATTGCTTATGAGTTCGCGGCGGAGTTTATCTACCTGTTTTAAACCTTTGAGTTGCTCAGAAATGCGACTGGCCATATCGCTAAAAACATTCTGTAATCGGTCAATTTCATCTTGAGGTTTGGCTACCTGACTTAAAAGCGGGGTCTCTAGCATATAGTCTTGCTCTTTAAAGGTGGTCATAGCCTGCTCGAGCCGTCTTAGGCGTCTGGTCAAAAGCCGAAACGCAATGATACCCAAGCCGCCTACCAAAAGCAGCAATACCCCTAGACCCCACATGACCAGTTGCAAAACCGTACTTCCCAAAATGGTTCTAAGTAGCGAGCCTCGCGTTCTATCGGCCAAAATCACATAAAGATAGCCCTTGCCGCCATCAAGTGAAGCTGCTGAAAATATTTTTTTACCCGAACTGCTTAGAGGGTCATCTGCCACTATCGGGAAAGCCCGTTCTTGACTCAAAAAGACTTTTATGGGCGTTGGGTCAATAGCTTGACGCCCCAAATCTCCTGGTGGTACAGACGCCCCAATTATGCGCCCTTCACGGGTTAATACATAAATATCAACCCCAGGATTGGTCATGGCTAACATCTTGGCAAGGTCACTAAAGGCAGAAACATCGACGGCTTCATCAATCATGAGGTTAGGGCTGTCTGCTACCAGTGAATCAGCCAAATGAAGATTAATTTCTTGCGTCAATTCTTGAAAATAGGCTTGCGAACTGCGCAAGGTTAACCAGACGAAAACACTGGCTAAAGGAACAAAGAGAAGGACCAAAACCAGGATGAGGCGGGCATGAAGGGTGCGAAACATAAAAATCAAAAGGAGAAAAAGAACCTGGAATAATCAGAGCTATAACCCTGTTTTCTGCATTCTTTTAAATGAGTAAAGGAGGTCATCTTAATTACTCGCCACCAAATTTATAGCCAATACCCCAAACCGTTTGGATGTACTCGGGATTGGCAGGGTCAAGCTCGAGCTTAGCTCTAAGTCTGTTTATGTGTGAATTAACGGTGTGCTCAAAGCCCTCATAGCCATAGCCCCAAACCAGATCAAGAAGCTGGGTACGTGAATAAACCTTGCCAGGATGCTGAGCAAACTGCACTAACAAATCAAACTCTTTGGCCGTTAGAGCAATCATTTCGCCAGCCCGCTCAACTTCTCGTTTTTCCGTATCAATCTTTAGCGCACCTGAACTAATAAGCCCTGCTGCTGAGGCGACAGCAACCGTTTGCAACTTTTCCTTACGCCTCAGTAAGGCTTTGACCCTTGCCTGAAGCTCTCTCAGACTAAAAGGCTTAGTCAAGTAATCGTCTGCCCCAAGCTCGAGCCCTAAGACCCTATCTAGCTCACTTGATTTAGCTGTTAACATAAGCACCAACGTCGCAGGCTTTTTTTCACGCACATGGCGGCATATTTCAAAACCATCTAAACCGGGTAGCATGACATCTAAAACCAAAAGATCATAGCTCTCTGCCAGAGCGGCATTTAAGCCATCTTCTCCATCATGGACAGCTTTCACATCATGCCCTGCATCCCGCAAATGCAAGCTAACCAGATGCGCAATATCTTTATCATCTTCAACAACCAAAACATGAGCCACAGAAAAACTATACTGCGAAGAAATAACAAAAGCCTAACAAAAACGAGCACTTGCTAACCAAGTGCTCGTCATAAAACCTAACAAGAGGAGGTTTACTGGGGGTTAATGCCATACCTTACTTGAACCGTTGCCGTTATAGCTAGCTGTCCCCCTGAGACAGGAACACCCCCACTGACTGCCCTTGCATCGTACATTGGCTCTGGTGAAATGGGGCTTGAAATAGAGTCTGTAATCATTTCAACCCCTCCTAGACTAACCGCTGCCAAGCCTGCAAGCTGTTCGGCCTTGGATTTAGCATTTTGCATTGCAAGTTCTCTTGCTTGAGCTGCGAGAGCTTCGGTTTCAGCAATGGCGTATTGAATGCTATTAACGACATTTGCCCCGGCTTCTACTGCCTGACTTAAGATCTCACCAATCTTGTTTACATCCCTGACCGTAATACTCAGGACATTGTTAACACGGTATTTCCTGACAGGTTGACCGTCATAGGGCTCTTCGGTCCAGATATTAAAATAGGCTGTCCGTATGTCCTGACTGGCGACACCGTTGCTAGTTAAGACCTCCATTATTTTAGTAATGCTGCTATTGGCTTCATCGGTAGCTGTAGAAATGTCCTCGTTGGCAAGATTGACACCTAGTTCAATAATGGCAATATCTGGCTCGCCGTACGCTGTGCCACTACCTGTTACTGTTATTCCTGATTGCGCTTGAGTCATCATAAAAAGAACAAATGCTCCTAAAATCAAAAGTTTTTTCAATGGAACCTCCGAGCATCTACTCTGGCGATAAAGTCAATGAGCAATGTGAAAACATCAGGTGCTTTAGGTTTAGGTTTAAGACTATAGCGAAAAACGCGCATTCTTTATACCCAGCATTCGATTTTTTAGCTTTGGGGCCTTACAATTTATGCTCGCCAACCTACAAAAAGCGCGCAGTACCGTAGAATAACGAGGTTTTATGCTGCGACTCGAGAACATTACCAAAAACTATGGCAAAGTGCAGGCGGTCAATGGCGTTTCTTTAGAGCTAGCAGAAGATGAAACACTGGCACTTTTAGGCCCGAGTGGCTGCGGAAAAAGTACCCTACTTAGAATCATTGCCGGGCTCGAGCTTGCAGATTCTGGAAAAATCTTTTTAGATAATCAAGATATATCGCGGGCAACCCCTCAGGCTCGAGGGTTCGGTATGGTCTTTCAGGATTATGCTTTATTTCCTCACTTAAATGTTGAAAGAAATATCGCCTTTGGTTTAGCAGGTGAATCCCGTGAAGAAAAACGCAAACGTGTTACAGAGCTTTTGCAACTGGTTGAATTAAGCGGCTATGAAAGCCGAAGAATTCATGAGCTTTCTGGTGGTGAGCAGCAGCGTGTAGCCTTGGCCAGAGCCTTGGCACCACGCCCCCCCATTTTGCTCTTAGATGAGCCTTTATCCAATCTGGATATGACCTTACGCGAAACCTTAAAACAAGAACTGCGCTTCATACTTTCCAAGTTAAATATTAGAGCAATTTATGTTACTCACGATCAAGGCGAAGCTTTTGCCCTGGCCAACCGCATTGCCATTATGCGAGAGGGGAAAATTGTGCAAGTCGCCAAGCAAAATGAGCTTTATAATCAGCCTGCCAGTTCATGGGTGGCAAACTTTTTGGGTCACCCGAATCTTTATAGGGAAAAACAATTACAAAAGGTGGCTGGGGTAAAAGGCCCTGCGGTCCTGCGCAATGACCTGATAAAACTTGGCGAAGGTAATTTAACAGCTACCTTGCAGGCACACCAGCTTTTAGGCGGTATGCACCAATTGTGGCTCATTATCCCCGAATGGAATTTGAGTTTGAGATGGCAGGGGTTTACTCGTGAACTCCCCGATAATTTAAAAGTTGGTGACAGCTTAAAACTCAGCATTCCTCAATCAGCCTGGCTCGAGCTACCTGAAACCCAAACGACCTAATGGAGAGATTATGCACGCACTCATTCTAGCTGGAGGCGAGCTCGAGCTATCGAGCGACGTCATCCATATTGCTAAATCTGCGCAATTTATTGTGGCTGCTGATTCTGGTATTCGCCATGCGCAAAACCTGCATTTAAAACCCAATTTAATTGTTGGAGATTTTGATTCTGCCAGCGAAACCGATCTAAGCGCCTACAAAGATATTCCTAGAAGAAGCTTTTCAACTGATAAAGACTGGCTTGACCTAGAGATTGCGCTTGATGAAGTTTTGCAACAAGAGCCCAGCAAAATCAGCGTTTTTGGGGCAACAGGCGGACGAATCGATCAGACGCTTGCCGCTATACTTATAGCCTCAATGCATACTGCAAAAAACATAAGTTTGCATTCGGGTAAACAAAGTATTTATTTTATGCAGGGTGAGGCTAAGGTAACGCTCGAGCTTGACCCAAACACCCTCTTTAGCCTGCTTAGTTTAAAAGATGATGCGGTTGTTAGCGTCAAAAACGCCAGATATGAGCTCGAGCGCTTCAACCTTGCTTACGGCGTTGGTTTAGGGGTTTCAAACCGCGTAAGCCAGTCTCCTCTTATCTTAGACTTAAATAAGGGTCTGGTTGCCATCGTTATAGAACACTATGAGTGAAATCAGGAAAAAAATCTGGGGCGAAAAAGCTGAAGCTACCGAAAAAGCTTTACATGAACTAGATGAAGATTTAGCGCAGTTAATCATTAATGTCGCCTATGATGATGTCTTTGCCCGCCCTGGTCTTGACTTAAAAACTCGGGAACTTTTAGCCATTGCTCATTTTGTACATATTGGTGGTCAGGCTGAGCTTAAGACCCATATTTACGGTGCGCTCAATAATGGCGCGACCTTAACCGAAATCAAAGAAACGCTCCTTCACAGTGCTATGTTTATAGGCTTTCCAAAAGTGGTAACTGCTATGAAAACGTTTAAAGAAGTAGCTATAAAGCTCTAAATATATAGTCTACAGCTAAGTTAACCCATCAAAATAAGGAGCTGCCTTGTCGTTTTTGAGTTGCTTTAAGAGCATAGGCATGGTTTCAACTAGACTGTAGTGCAGTTCGGGCAAAGCATCTTCCTTAAACCAGCCAAGCTCAGTAACTTCGTGGCTAATACTGGGTTCACCCGCAACAATTTCAGCAAGAAACATAGCGTGATACATATGCGCCTTGGTACGCGTGTGCCAGAGTCTCGAATCAAAAATACCCAGAGGACGTATAAGCCTGATATCTACATTTATCTCTTCTTTTGCCTCACGAATGGCGGCTTCCGCTAAGGTTTCACCCACATCTACCAAACCACCAAACTTATCCCAAAGACCATTATCACTGCGTCTACCCAGGAGTATTTTTTGATCTTTATAAATAAGTGCACTCGAGCCTAGCTGGGGGCAAAGATGATGAAGGTTATCAAGATAGGTTTGAAAAAGAGTCTTTTCATCTTCTGGCTCGACCAGAGAAAGAAGGCGAGCACTTAGCTTGAGTATCCGCTCATAGCGAGCCTTATCGTAGTCATTTTGAGCATATTGCAAGCCAGCATTGGCAGTTGCTCTAAGTTGGTCAGCTATGTCATAAAGAGTATCTATCATAGGGCAGTTTATCGTAAAGCCTTTAACGGTTCTAAGTGACCTTAGATGATAGTTCTGCTATTAATCCTTTTGTAAGGAATTTGAAAGAAAGCCTTTGCTACCTTAAGTCTGTGATAATTTCTGGCCTGCCAGGCGATGTGCAGTTGCCGCCTCATCTGCTTGGCTTACTTGAGGAACTTGATACGCTACCCGAAAAAGGGGTAATGCGTATTGAGATGCTTTGTGATTTGGCCTGGGAATTAAGAAGATTAGATACCCAGGAATCTATAAAATTAGCTCAAGAAGCGCTGACGCTATCAGAAGAAATTCCCTTTAAGCCTGGTATCGCCTCGAGCCTCTTGAGTTTAGGGTTTGCCCAGATGCGCTTGGGCAATTATGATGATGCCAAACGCCATGCCGAGAAATCTTACAGGCTTTATCAAAATCTAAATGACGCCAGCGGCAGCTATAAAGCCCTTAACCTCTTAGGTACCATTCACGGTCAACTTGGGGAATTGAGTCAGGCGCTTGCCAAATTTTTAGAAACTCAAAAGCTCTGTGAAAGCTTAAATGATAATCAGGGAGCAGCAGCAGCTCTAAACAACGCTGCTTTGACCCATACCTATCTGGGCGATTTTGCCAGCGCGCTCGAGCTTTACTTGCAGGCTTTAGGTCACTATGAAATTCTCAACTTTGATGAGGGCGTGGCGCGCACACTTGCCAATCTTGGCTCGGCCTACTATGAATTAAACCGCTATCAGGAAGCCTTAGATAGTTTTGAGCAAGCCTTAAAGCGTCAGGGGGAATGGCGCGACCAAAATGTTCATGCTTACATTCTGATTGGCATAAGTCAGGCTCAGCAACGTTTAAAAAACTTAGATGAAGCCCTCACTCATGCTTACGAAAGCCTTGATCTTTGTGAACGACTTGATAACCGCGTGGGCATGGCAAATGCGCTAGACGCCTTGGCAACCATTTTTGCTGAACAAGGCAAGCTAGATGCAGCAGAAGAGTATTTCCAGAAATCCTTAGTCATCGTGCAAAATTTGGGCGACCGCCTTGAAGAAGTCAAAATTAGTCTCAGGCTCGGAGAATTATGGCACAGCTCGGCTAGACCTCAAAAAGCGCTCGAGCTGATCGAAAAAGCCTTAAAAACCTCTAAGGATATTGGCAGTAAGGCAGAAGTCTATAAAGCCCATCAGTTGCTGAGCTCACTTTATGAAGAGCAAGAAGATTTTTCCAGTGCGCTCTGGCACCATAAAAGCTATGCCAACTTAAAAGATGAGGTCTTTAATGCCAACTCTGACCTCAAACTGCAAAGTCTAAGAGTAACCCACCAAGTTGAGCAAACCAAACGCGAAAGTGAAATCTTTAGACTTAAAAATGTTGCTCTTGCAGAAGCTAATGAAAAACTTATAGCCCTAAATGAGTCACTCCATGAACTCAACGAACAAAAGAGCAGTTTGCTTAAACAGCTCGAGCGTCAGGCTTGCGAAGATGGGCTAACAGGGCTTTATAATCGCCGTTATTTTGATACCCAAATGCAAAACCTCTATCCTAAAGCCCAGCAAAAACAAAAAGCCTTTAGCATGATGATTTGCGACATCGACAATTTTAAACAGGTTAATGATAATTTCTCACACCAGATGGGTGATGAAGTTCTAAAACATGTAGCTGAGCTCCTTCGCAGCAACCTCCGCGAAACCGATATTTTGGCCCGCTATGGTGGCGAAGAATTTGTCTTGTGCATGCCTAGTACCTCTTTAGCCCAAGCGGTAAATGTCTGTGAGCGCTTAAGAGAATGTGTTGAAAAATACAACTGGCAAAGCTTTAACCCTAAGCTTAAAGTTACCCTTAGTATGGGGCTTGCTTCAGATTTAACCGTAGAAAATCACGAAAAGCTTTTAAGCCTGGCAGATATAAAACTTTACGAGTCAAAACGAAATGGCAAAAATCAGTTAAGATTCTAACAACTGAATTTCTTCTTTTCTATAACACCTTATATTTTTAAATAAGTTTACTGGTAGGAAATGACGCTGGTTTCTTGTCGCTGTCTTAAATCTCCAAACTATAAAGCTTGCCCATCAAAGTAGTGTGGGTTTGGATTATCACTAAAATGGACAATACCCTACTAGCTTTGCTTAAAAGCCTTCAGTTTAGACCTGCATAAAACAATCCTGTAACATTAAAACCCTATGCTTATAAAGAAGTCTATACCTGTGAGAATTTTGTAAGAGCCTCTAAGTTATCCTATGACTATCAAGATTCCAAGAGATAAAAACCTTGGAAAATCAAGAAAGGAACACGGTCTACTACATCATGAAAAAAATCGCTTTCTTAAGAGTTTTACTACTTGTCCTCGCACTTCTCGGTTCAGCTTCTGCATTTGCAGGTGGCGCTTTAGACGCCAAACCAATTAAGGATGCTCCCGCACCTGTTCAAAGTCTTAAAGGCGTTTGGGACGGCTAAGCTCAAACCTTAAACCTCAAACCGCATAAACCTCGCCAAAGCGCGAGGTTTTTTCTTTTTGGGTACATGAAAGACTCGAGCTAAACCCTATAGGGCTAAATCACTAAACGGTTCGAATGAAATCTGTAACGCTTCAAATACCATATACTTCTTAACACTACTGTTCATCGCAAATTCAAGCGTTACAAGCCAAAGAAGCTCGAGCGGTAAAACCAGCTTTTTCTGTGACGCCTATGTAACGCTACGTTTTCTAAACTTTCCCTAGTTCAAAAACGAAAGGAAAACCTTATGAAAAACGTTCGTACCTTTAAAACCCAGTCTTCAGTCAAAACCAGTCATAAAACAGAAAAGAGAGGTATGAAATCAATGCGCCGATTAGTACTTATAAGCTTTGGTCTCCTTACCCTTTTCCTTAGCGCTTGCCAGAGCCAGATTGATGCACCTCAAGCTGACACCTCCGTAGAGCGTTATGACCCCTTCCTTACGGGAGATGTTGAAAGTCTGAACCTTAATGGCATTGATATAGATGTGGAAGTTTTCGATGGACAGGCAATTTTTGAAGGGGACATGATTTTAGGAACTATCGATGAACTTAGGTCAACTGAGTTCTCAACGCAAGGT
>JAHEBB010000692.1 GCA_024642575.1 Trueperaceae bacterium
ACTAATGTTCAAATTGATGATAAAACAGCTTACTGGCTAAGACTCGAGCGCCAAGGCGATGTCTTTACAAGTTTTACTTCCAAAGATGGTCAAGTTTGGTTAACAGCCAATAGCCAAATAATCTCACTGGAAAAGCAAATTTACCTTGGCTTGGCAACATTTAGCCCTGATAGTCAGATACTAAGAAAGAGTACTTTTCAATCCATTGCTCTAACGGGCTCATTGGCAACTGCTAAAGAGCTAGGTACAGAACTCGTTACCACTGCGCTTTTGCCTTTGGCCATGTTTGGCAAAAACACGGCAAGTATTTCTCTTGATCTTGCTAAACCTAGCTCGAGCACCCAAGCCACAATAGCTATTACGGCACTTGACCCTGATCACACGGATGAAGGCCAGCTATTTATTAATGATAATGGTCCTGTAGCCCTTTTTGGCACTCAGGCGAGTTTTAGCTTTGATAGCAAGGTAGCTGAAATTAGTCTAAACACACCTGCATCTTGGTGGAAAAACGGTAACAATAGCTTGCGCTTTGTGCATACCAGTTCTGGAGGATACCGAGTTGATAAAGTCACCGTCAGCTTTGATGCAAAACCCACAGACCCAACTCCACAGCCCGACCCAACTCCAAACCCAGAACCCACACCAGAACCACCTGCACCCGCCATTAAGTATCCCATTAATTTGCATAAAGGTGCTCCTGAATCTGCAACGCTTTCACTTTTTAGCCAAAAGACAACAACTGCGCAAACAGCTAATTTGAATTTGCAAATCTATGATGCTGATAACGTTGATGAGGGTGAGCTTTATATAAATGAAAATGGCCCTATTCAACTTTTTGGTTCTCAGGCTAAAGGAGGAAATGATAGCCGAACTGTTGCTGTCAGCTTTACAACGCCTGCTTCTTGGTGGAAAAACGGTAACAATAGCTTGCGCTTTGTCCATTTGCGAACTGGTGGTTTTATGATTAATAATATTCAGGTTCAGTTTGACGGCACATCTCAGCCCAATCCTACACCTGAACCTAGCCCAGAACCCCAACCTAAGCAAAACATTACTAAAGTTATTTTGCATCAACAAGCAGGTGATAAAACCGATGTTCGCAGAATAGCCGCAAATGCTAAGTACATTGATAGCCTACCTGTCGATGGTATTTCGATGAGCACCTATGAAACCCTACTTCTTTCAAAACCAGGAAAGCACTACAGTTATGAGCTATTTTATGGTCAATTCTCGACTATAAAGGGGCGATTAGCCAATGTCACTTCTAATTACGTCAGCGTTCATAATGACTATCCTGGTGATTTCTTTGATGATGCTGCTTGGCAAAGTACCATTACAAATTGGGTCAATTTAGCTAGGGCACTCAATGAAATTGGACTTTTCGAGGGTATCCTCCTTGATAATGAAGAGTACCAATCAGCTAGCTATCACTGGCAAGATTTTCCAGAGGCCAATGCTTATGTCGGTATGGGTCTTACCAGTGCTGACTTAGAACGCTACCGCAAAAAGGCCCAAGAAAGGGGAAAACAGTTAGCCGAAGCTGTGAAGACTGTCTGGCCTGAGGTCAAAATAATGACCTTGCATGGCCCTTATGTATCTGAACCTAATCGACCTAGCTGGCTAACGCGTAACCAAATCCGTGGCCCTAGCAGAATCGAACTCTTAGCTCCTTTTTTTGTTGGCATGGCAGAAGGTCTAAATAATGGCAATATGATTGATGGCGGTGAAGTTTATCAGTACCGCACAGTAGATGATTATCAGCAATCCTATACTTGGAGAAAATCTACAATTGCTTCTTCAGCTAATAACAGCCCTAACATAACAGGAGATCTCAGGGAACAATGGGGAGATTTAGTCAGCATAAGCTTTGGTCTTTATAACCGTAGCTGGCCTGTTGGTGATCCGAATGGGCTTATGAACGAAAGCATCATGGAAACCTCTGTCTATCGAGCTCTAAACAGAGCAGACGATCTTGTCTGGGTCTATTTAGAAAAAGCAAATTTTTATGCTGGCGATGAAGCCTCAATGATTCAAGCTGTAGGAAGAGGACGAGAGAGGTACTTGAATGAGCATGGTGTTGTCCCAACACGTTTGCCAACCCCCAGTTTTACTCCAGAAGTGCTCACACCTTTGCCAGGTAATGGTTCAGGATTAAGAGCGACGTATTTTTCTTTTAATCCTACAACTGAAGTTGTTGGACCACAACTGCTTTCCCAAGTAGAAGCACCTCCAAATTATAGTACTTCTGGCGCATTTGCCGATGGGTTACCTAATGACGATTTTTGTGCCGTTTGGGAAGGCTATATCCTTACCCAAAATGAACCAGGCATTTATAAATTTGAAATTACGGCAGATGATGGGATAAGAAACTATTTCGATAATTTTCATGCCTCTTTGAATAATGGTTTTGACTATGACATTATCAATTCTTGGAGAAATCAGCCAGAAACAAGCTATATATCGGGGCCCCCGACATTTACAGCCAATGCCTATGTACCCTTTCGCCTGGAATATTATGACGCTACAAGTACTGCCACTGTGCAGCTTAAATGGCATACACCTTCTATGGCCATTGATGCACCTTTTGTTCCTATACCCAGCTCACGCCTGAT
>JAHEBB010000693.1 GCA_024642575.1 Trueperaceae bacterium
GGCTATAAAGTCATTTGTTACTTTAGTGCAGGAACTTATGAACCTTGGCGAAGCGACGCTGCGCAGCTTTTTGCCAACAATGGTCAGGCGATAATTGCAGGCTCGAGCCTACCCCAATTCCAAAATGAAGCCTGGTTAAAAATTGGCAACACAGAGGCTTTAGAAACCATCATTAAACCTGTGATGCGCTCGAGACTTGAATTAGCCAAAAATTCGGGTTGCGACGCAGTAGAACCTGATAATGTGGATGGCTATGATAATGATGAAACACAAGCTCAGATTAGTAAGGCTCAACAAATTAGTTATAACCAATGGTTAGCTACCGAAGCTCATGCCAAAGGCTTGAGTGTGGGTTTGAAAAATGCCCTAAGTTTAGTGCCGCAATTGCAATCTCACTTTGATTTTGCTGTTAATGAGCAGTGCTTTGCCTATGGTAATGAGTGTACGGTTTACGAATCAAGCTTTTTAGCCGAAAATAAGGCTGTGTTTAATCAAGAGTATCAAGCGGCAGGTGGGGGAAGCATCACAGAAACCAACTATCTTAATCAAGCTTGCCCTTACTTTCAATCTAGGCGCATCTCATCCTTATGGAAGCAAGGATTAAACTTAGATGGCAAGGGTGTCAGTCTTTGTAACTAGAGTTCTTCGCCCATCCCATCGTTGGGATTTCTAAGGCCTTTAGTTTTGAGTTCTAGTGGGATACCTTCTCAGAGGCTTACCAAGAAATAAGAGAGTATCCATGTAAGCGAAGCTTACGAGATTCTTCTAAATACCCCGTCGGTTCTGCCGCGGGGATTTTTATTTTGAGTCTCGAAACAGTCCGTTTCAAGGAGACGGGGAAGAAGCTAGAACCAAATCCTTATTTTTCCAACTCTTTACTGACATGACAGCTATCATAAAAAACACCTTACACCTGGCACTAAAGAAATAAATCGACACGGGGCATGATAGAGAGCAGAAATCAAAGGAGGTTCTCGCATGCACCAGCAAGTCTTGACTACTTGGCGAATTAAACCTGTGTTGCCTAAGCATGGCAACACTCAAAACCAAGTTCTGACGGGTCTTGTAGCAAGTGCGATTGCAATCGCACTCAACAGCCTAGGTTACTTAACTTCTCATGCCTAATTGGACAGCCTAGTCATTCATCATCAAATAAATACTCACCTAAGGAAAGGACACCCTCATGCTCGAGTTTATTAGCAGTATTCCTGGCTATCATCTCTATATCCTTGTCATCGTCATTTTGGTTTCGGCAGGCATTCATATCGCTAGAAGTCATAGCCTCTCAAGGAAGCAAAAAGCGGAGATTTTTTTAATGTACGCCATAGGCATCATCGGCTTTAATGGCTTTACCAGTTTTGTCATTCATGCGTTCTTTGGCGAGGCCATTGCTAGATCGATTGGCTGGGAAAGTAATTTGTTTCAGCTCGAGGTTGCAGGTGCAAACTTAGGCATAGGTATCATTGGTTATTTAGGGTTTTGGCGGCGAGATTTCTGGTTACCCTTTATCCTTGCTAAGTTTGGCTTTAGCTGGACAGCAGGCACGGCCCATATTATTGACATGGTTCACCGAGGTAATTTTGCCGTGAACAATGCTGGCCCCATCCTTTACTGGGATTTTCTGGTTCCTATCGTATTACTTAGTCTTTACCTCTATCAGCGACAGGGAAATAGGGCAGAGCAAAATGGGTTTATTAGGAAGCGCCCACTCGAGTCCCCCAAAGTAAAGAGCCAAGCTTTAGGCGCTAATAGACCAACCTCATGAGCATTCAGGTATCCAAATCTCATGCAAGTTACTTGCAGCCGATCTTCTGGTTCTTTCTTCTTGCTTATTTGATTGCTTGGTCGATTGCTTTTACGGTTGGGGTGGATACTCAAGCTATTTTGCAGCAGTATTCAGGGGCTACTGCCTTTTTACTCATTACCTTGCCCAAGTTTGCTTTTAGTCTTGCAGGAATCATTGTGATTGCCTTAACTAAGGGTTATGCGGGTTTGCAGGATGTTGCTAAGAACCTTTTTCACTGGCGCGTCGGGTTTAAATGGTATGCCTTAGCCTATCTTGGCCCAGCGTTTCTTTATGGACTAGGTGTGCTGTTATTTACCCTCTTGGAGCCCGCTATACTTTCTAATATCAATCTAAATTTTAAAACCATGGGGCTAATCTTTTTTGGCGCGGATACGGGTATTTTTACTTATATGCTTTTACGGGGTGGTTTGGGTGAAGAGATAGGCTTAAGGGGGTTTGCCTTAAAAGAATTACAAAAACACCATTCCCCTTTAAAAGCAAGTCTTATCATTGGTGTTTTATGGGCAGTCTGGCACTTACCTTCCTGGTGGCATAGAGATTTGTTATCTATCCTTATTCCCTTTTTGGCAGTTATGGCACTTAGCATTATATTTACTTATATATTTAAGGGGTCAGGTGAAAGCCTTTTAATTGTAATCCTATTGCACGCTTCTTTAAATTCGTTTGATGATGTTTATGAACTTATTTTCCCTAAGCTAACAGAGTATGGACTTTGGGAGTTACCCTATATTCTTGGCGTGTTAATGATAGCTGGGGTTCTGATTTTTAGGCTTAGGGTGAAACCTTAAGCTCTAGATC
>JAHEBB010000694.1 GCA_024642575.1 Trueperaceae bacterium
AGAACTGGACACGACCTATTTCTAACTGGCCCTTAGCCCTCAACCAATTTGCTATTATGTTTCCAGACAGGATGCCTAACTTTTAATCCTTCTCCATTTACACAAACCTTTTTACAAATCCATTGAAATACGTTTTGTGAAATGCCCTAACCTATCCGCAAAACAGCGCTGACCTTTCTTAGCCCAACCATAGGCATAATTAAAACTGTTCTCTATGCCTGCTTCATCAATGTAAACACATTGCTCTGAGCTTAGTTGGTCTACTTGCTCTAAATAAGCGCCTCGTTTAAGTTCATCTCGCTCTTGATAACGGTAGGACTTTTTTTACGAGTGTATCCTAAACGCTTTAGGGTTTTGGACATCGTTACATCACTAACACGTTCTCCAGTTTTGTTAAACCACAAATCACAAAGCTGAGCTAACGTTTTATGCTCATGTTCTTCAAAGAAGGCTTGATTTTCTACCGTTTGAGCTATTGTTGGTTTGGGACCATGACAATAACTAGCGTCGTTTAGCTTTCCTGTTGTTTCGCGTAGTTTTAGCCAATCATCTAGGCTTGTCCGACTTATCTGGAATGTTTTATGCACTTCCCATTTACTCATTCCTCTATCTATTGCTCCCAACACTCGTTCTCTTAAGTCAATACCATAAGACATTTCTCTATTGTAGCTTCTTTCCCTTTGAGTGCTATAGCCTATTGGCTTCTCAAAAACCACCGGACTTTGTTGGCGAAGTCTCAAGCAGCCAGTTTGAGCTTAGCGAATCTTGATGTATAGGCTTTGCCTTTGGGTTTGTCTTGAAGAAAATTATCGATACGCACCATGTTAATTGCTGAGGCAATCATGAGCTGCTGAAAATGTGTCTTAGACTGACCCCGATAGCGAGACCTGCGACCACCAAAAGCGCCTACGGCTTGCGCAATGGTACCTTCAACTCCCGCACGAATTCGATACTCTTGCTGGCCTTCTTCTGAAGCTATGAACTTTCTCGTATGCTTAAGAGCTTCAAAGCTAGCTCGGGGTTGGAAATTAAGATAACGACCTTGTTTCTCGGATCGGGTACATAAAGGCTTGAGTTCACAAGCCTTACAGTCTTTGCTAGAGAAACGTACCTGAATAGTTTCGTGAGGATAACGACCTGTTGCTTCATAAGCACGCCAGTAAATAGAGGTTTTATTATCTGGGCAGCTTACTTCTTCTTTTTCCCAGTCAATCTTAAAGTCGTATAGGGTAATACCTCCTTCTAGCTTTGATTGCCAATTGGGATTAACCCGTGTAGGACCAATAAGGTGTATCGAGTGGGTTGCTTGGCTGCCCGCTAAAAGCTCTGCATCCGTATAACCTGCATCTACATAGTGTTTTTCTGGCTTTAACTGCTTTTTATCCAAAGCTTTATGAATGCTCTCAGTACAACTAACATCTTGTTCTGTAGCTGCTGTGGTGAGAACATTGACAATGATATTTGGGGATTCTTCATTACAGCTTTCGGTAAAGTGTGTCTTGTAACCTACCCAGTCCTTACCCCGCTTGGTACTAAAACGAGCATCTGGGTCATAAGGTGATTCGATAGACTGGGCTGCTTTGCTGAGTTCGCCTTTCTCTCGCCAGCGTACCTGGTTACCCTTGCGTTCGTAATGACGTTCCCACAGCTTTTTTAGGATTTCGACTTTAGACAAAGCTGTTAATTCTGCTGACAGTGTAGAGGTTTTAATAGCATCCATAAGCCTATAGCCATCTTCGCCTACCGTTTTTGCGTAACTATCTCTAGCCGTTTTACTCTTTGGCAATAGATAATCATCAACGCGTTCAGCATAGCGTTCATACCAGCTATCTTCCACTATTTCTTGAAGCCATTCTGGTGCTACGGCTGCTAACTCATTTAGAGCTGCACGCAAGGTTTCAATGACCAACTCGAGTCGGTTCATTACCCGAATATTAGCCAGTACATGCGTTGAATCTGTTCGTTGTTTCCCTTTATCTTTCACTAGACCTCTAGCTTTAAAGTGCTCGAGCATGCTGTCTAGCAAACGTTCTTGAGCATCGGCTTCAATCAGCCTTGCACGAAACTCACTTAAAACAGAATAGTCAAAGCCGCTATCTTCGAGCTCTAAGCCAAGAGCATACTTCCAATCAAGACGCAGCCTAACCGCATTGGCAGCTTGTCTATCCGTTAAGTTTTCCATGAACTGCATCAACGTAACCAGTGCTAAGCGCCAGGGGGATAAGGCGGGTTGTCCTAAATCGGGATACAAATCACTAAAATCTTCATCTTTAAACAAGCCACCAAATTCATCTCGTAAACGCATGATCGTATTGCCCTTAGGAAACGCTGCTTTTGCTATGCGAGCTGTTGCTTCAGGTATCTCGCCTACAGGTTGTGGTTTTAACATTCCCCATTATTTCGCCTCAAACCAGTCTTTTCTAGATCTCTTAGGACTTCGCCAACAAAGTCCCTACGTTTTTAATAATCCATTTTTTAGTCTGGAATATCTAAGTGGGGGACAAAAGCTGAATACAAAAGAGTAAGTCATCAGACTTAAAGCGAATATTTTTAAGAAGATGCCTGAGATGGTCAAGACCATGCCTGAAAAAAGACTTTTGTCTTC
>JAHEBB010000695.1 GCA_024642575.1 Trueperaceae bacterium
CTTTGTTCGAAAGTCGTTTTTGCAGTTTATTCCGAGGTAAATTCAGATTTTCCTTTGTGAGCCAAAACCTTTCCCCAACGGAGGCTAAGTGATGTTAACAAAACGTTTTCCAAACCTTAGAATATTAACTTTCTTCGCCTTACTCTTTGCGCTAACAGGTTTTGTTTCAAGCGCTCGAGCTCAAAATGAAACTCAAGTTAGCAGTTGGACAAATGTCGACATCATTCCAGATTTTCACGGTGCCAATGAAGCTGTTTACCGCATGCCTGTGCCCGAAATTAAACGCTTGGACACGCTCGGCGGCGAAATTATCTTTAGGCTGAGTCCAAATAGCCACAAAAACTGCACGCAGGAATTTGTGATTAGCTGGGCTTTTGATAGAGACGTCAGAGTTTTGACAGAAGGCGAAACCTTTAATGTTCAGGTTTCCAATCATCCTGGCAGCATTCTTGATTGTTACTGGGAAGCTAAGGGCTGGGCTTATGATGGTGGTTACTTAATGATTGAGTTCCCTACGGGCTCGAGGCTCCCTTACAACGAGGCGTATAGGAAATACGGTGAAGGTGCAAGTCAATACCTTTTTACCTACGAAGCTCCGACAGGCTATGTTCATCCAAGTGATTCCAGATATCCACCCAAAAATGGTAGTGCCGTTGCTACTATGCTAGTAATTGATGCCCCCTATCGAGAAACTCTGGGTAGTATGAATGCTCAGCATGGCATGTTTACCTTTACAGTTAGTAAAGGTGGTGTTTTTGTCTACAACATCAATTACCTCTATGACGCATATTATGGTGGAGCCAACTCACCTATAAATGCCTTAGGCTGGCAGTGGCAGGTTTATGAATCGGGCTGGTACGGCATCTGGACAAGGCGTGGTGACAGTAATGTCTTTGACGCTCAGTGGGGTGATGGGCAAATTACAGCTGAACTCACGATTTCTAGTCAGGGCAACCAAGTCAGCATTGCCAGGCGTAACAGTAGTGACGGTAACGACTGTGACTACACGGGAACTCTGGCTGAAGATGGCGTGTCAGTGACTGGCACTTATACCTGCAATCAGTATCCAGGACCGTTTCCATGGTCAGCTAGTATTCAACATTAATTTTTTGACCTGGATCATGCTTGGCTAAAGTGAGCAAAAGTAAAACCAGGAGGTGCTAGCTATGGCAGCTCAATACGAACAACCTGAGGAAAGAAGGCTCGAGCGCCTAAGACCCTGGCAAATGATTTTACTTTCCAGTGCGTTAATCACGTTACTCAACGCTTTTGGTACTTTTTTTGACCTTTTGACAGGGGTGGGCATGTTCTTTGTTTACATAACATCCTATTTTTACGCCCTCATTGTGCTTGTGCCTATTCTGAAAATTGAGCGGTTCGGCGTAGGATCAGCTGTGCATCTCTTACCTTGGTTTATTCTGGGCATTCCCATTGAATACTTTATGGAGTATGCTATAAACCCCGTTTTGCTTAGCCCTTGGGCTGCTGTAGGCTGGGGTATCGCAGGGGTACTGGTAGGACTATCGGCTGATTTAGCTTTTTACTTTTTGCCCGCATCCCTAACTAAGCAACGTCGATCTGTCTTAACTGCTTTAATAATGGCTCTTGCTTACTTTTTCTTAGTACTTGGAGCCCTAAATTTTTTCTATAAACCTATAGAAGGCATTGTTTCTCAACCCAAGTTTTTGAGCATTGCCTTCTGGGCCTTACCCTGGATGCTGATTAGCAGTGCCTGGGGTGGTTACACAGCGTATCACCTCTCAGGAACGCAAAAATAATAATAGTGGGACACCCAGATGATATTCAAGGAGTCAATCATGCTAAAACTCATCTTAAGCATTTTCCTTAGCTTGCTGATTTTCTATTTCATCCCTTTCGCAATTTATGGTTCTGTCTCAGCCTTTACTGGACTCAAGTTACCTGACGATGCTTCTCCTGTGCAATTTCTAGTGAGCGTTTTGGTAATTAAGATTGGTATCGCCATTGCCTTTGTACTGGTTTTTTACTTTGCTCGCGTGTCACTACGTGACCAATGGTTGCTTTACGCTTTACTCTGGTGGCTCATGTTTGTTTTTGGTGAAATTGGGCAAGCCCTTAGTCCAAGCTATAGCTGGACCGAAGCACTGCTAGGCATTGTCTCAGAAACCCTTTATGTGCCGTTTGCAGCTTTCCTAACAAACAGGCTCTTAAGAACCCTTTAGTTTTTCAGTCTTCTAAAATTTAAGCATTTTATTCACTCAGACCTAATTAAGTGAAATTTTAAAGATTAATACGATTAAGTTGCCCTTAATAAAACGTCAATGCCAGCGGATTATAATATCAATAACTGAAGAAATTTATCTAAGCTGCTTTAGGCTGAATCCCTCGGTGTTTTGCGTATATTTGCTTACATGCATGTAAGCAAATATACGCTAGTTTCTAGGGTCTCCAAGGCCTAAGCTAAGGTTGTAAAAATCTCTTTTTGACCAATTCAGGTAGCCACATCCTATCCTTTGTGAGATGAGGCTACCCAGCAGGTCATTAAATAGGAGGTGAGACTATGCAAAATTACTTGGTCAGTGAGAAAGAATTCCTTTAGTACCTATACTAAGGAGGTTTAGGT
>JAHEBB010000197.1 GCA_024642575.1 Trueperaceae bacterium
CTAGCCCACCTGAAGGGCAAGTTCCTGCTTGCGGAAAATGCGGTCAAAGTTTGCCCTGGCTTATCAAAACAGATGATGCCAGTTTTAAAAATGATATTAGTGCCAGCGTGCCGGTACTGGTCGATTTTTGGGCGGAGTGGTGCGGCCCCTGCCGTATGATTGCCCCCGTTTTAGAAGAACTCTCGCAAGAGCTTGCTGGCAAACTCAAAATCGCCAAGCTCAATGTGGATGAAAATCCACAAACCTCAGAGGCTTTTCGCGTTCAGAGCATTCCTATGCTAATGGTTTTCAAAGATGGTAAAGCCGTAGATACCTTTGTGGGTGCCATGCCTAAAGGCGCGATGCTACAAAAATTGCAACCGCACTTGAGTTAATATCAGACAGCTTTAATGGACGTCATTAAAGCTGATCTTGGATTGTACTCTCAAACGACTAAGCCTCTGATAGTTTGGGCAACTCACCCCAAGAGAGTTTAGAACGCAAAATTTCAAAGTAGCTACGTTTGCTATTGGAAATGAGCAAGAAGTCTGTGGGGGCAGCGCATACGGTGAAAGTGTCTCCTGCTGAAAGCTCGAGCCTTTCTTGCACATCCACTAAAAGCGCTAGCTCGTTTCCTGCGTTTTTAACCGTGCAGTGAACCTTGGCCGTTCCCTCAATCACAATCGGTCGATTGGTAAGGGCATGGGGTGCAATGGGTGTAATCACAAAAGCCTTTAAACCCTGACTTAAAATTGGCCCACCCAACGATAGGTTATAAGCGGTCGATCCCACTGGCGTAGAAATCACCAGACCATCGGCGCGGTACTGAGTCGCGTGCGTATCATCGACATTCATATGAATATTGAGTAAGCGGTTAATGACCCCCTGCCCAATCGAGACATCATTCAGCGCATATTTTATTTGCCCTTTTAGCGAGACCTGGAGCATCATTTTAGGTTCAACTTGCCAGCCTAATGGTGGTTTACCTGCCAGATACGCGTCTATATCTTCAGGGTCATATTCTGCCAAAAACCCTAGCTTGCCCAGATTCACGCCTAACGTTGGCACAGATGAACCGACCAAACGCCGCGCAGTAGAAAGCATGGTACCGTCACCCCCCACAGACATAACCAAATCAAATCCAGAGGCAAACTCGGCTAAAGGTTCTTTACCTTCAACATCTAGAAAAACTTCAACACCGAGAGCTTTTAACTTATCAGCGTAGCTATAGAGCAGAGGATGGGCACTAGGTTTATGATAGGTACTCGCCAAAATGACCCGTTTTAAGCTACTTGCTGGTTTCAAAAAGGGCGTGTTCACGTTTGCGGGGAAACCTCTATTTCCTTAAGAAGGGTTGCAATAACCTCTGGCAAACTTAAGTCATCCGTTGAGATGCGCTTAGCGTCTGGAGCAGGCTCGAGCTGCTTCTTGTCTTTTTCATCGCGACTTTTAAGTGCTTCCTCTACTTCATACAAATTAGCTTCTCGCTCGCTCACACGGCGTTTTGCTCTTACCGCAGCACTGGCACTTAAGTAAAACTTATGACTTGCCTCGGGAAAGACTACTGAACCCATGTCTCGGCCTTCAACGACAAAAGAACCTTTAACTTCACGCAAACGCTCATTTACCCAGTGACGCAAATTCGGCAAGACCGCCAAGCTAGATACATTGGCGTCCACATCATCGGTATGTAAAGCAGCACTTATATCTTCGCCGTCACAGCTAACTCGGTTTGGCTCTATGGGGAGGGCAATAAGCTCAATATCATGAGTGCGTAGAAGGTCTAAAACGCCTTGTTCGTTACTTGGGTCTTGCCTATGGTGTAAGGCCAAATACGTAGCTGCTCGGTAAAGTAAACCGCTCGAGACAAAGGGGATGTTTAAAGCGTCAGCAAGACCTCGTGCCACACTCGATTTACCCGAAGCTGCCGGACCATCTATGGTTATAACTTGTCTCTCGGTCACAGCATTTATCCTAACAAGCCCCATCAGCCAAACACTGTCTCACAGACTAGCTAAAACATCAAAGAATTCAGGAAAGGTTTTTGCTACACAAGACGGATTAATTATCGTGACACCGGGCAAGCGCAAACCTGCCAGTGCAAACGCCATCGCCATGCGGTGGTCGCCATAAGTATCTACTTTCACTTGACCTTTGTAGGCTTTTAAAGGTTGTATCGTCAAATAGTCATGACCTTCTTCGACTTCAGCTCCAAATTTTTTGAGTTCAGTATGAACGGCAGCTAGTCTATCCGTTTCTTTAATGCGCATGTTCCAGACATTGTTTATACGCACAGGGCTATCCGCAAATAGAGCTAGCACCGCCAAGGTTTGAGCCTGATCGGGCATGTCGTTAAGATCAAAACTGCCCCCTTTAAGTAAACCCTTTTTAGGACCAATGACTTCACAGGTGGTCGCTGTCCAGCTAACCTGACAACCCATCTCCGCTAAAACATTAGCAAGACGCTTATCACCTTGAATGGAGTCGGAACCGATATTATCAACTTTTACGCGCCCGCCTGTTAGAGCAGCAGCAGCCCAGAAGTAACCCGCTGCCATTGCGTCCCCTTCTATCAGATAATCTTTTGCCTGATAAACCGCAGGGCTTATCAAAAAGGAAGCATAGCCATCTCGCTCTACTACTACTCCAAAATCTTTCATGAGTTTTAGCGTCATATCAATAAAGGGTTTCGATTGCAGTTCGCCTGTGACATGAATGGTGACAGGGAATTTTGCATAAGGCGCTGCCATGAGCAAAGCCGATAAATATTGTGAGGAGCGGTCACCTGCAATCGAAGTTTCGCCCCCTGCTAGACCATTTGCTTCAACAATGACAGGTGGGCACCCTGTCTCAAACTTCGTGCCCGTTTTAACTCCCAAACGCCCCAGAGAGGTTAGCAAGTCCTGAATCGGTCTTTCGCGCATACGCTCATTGCCATCTAAAACAAACTTCCCCTGACCTACAGCAACCATCGCGGTTAAGAAACGAATTGACGTACCTGAAAGGCGCAAATCAAGCTCAGCCTGTTTAACAGGGATGGTTCCAGCTTGCCCATAAACCGTAAAAGTGTTTTTTGAGCGCTCGAGCCTAAAGCCTAAAGCCTTAAGGGCAGAAATCATTACTTCGCTATCTTCGGCAATAAGACCCCCGCGCAACACTGAGGTACCCTCGGCCAGCGCTGCAACCACAAACGCCCGATTGGTTAAACTTTTTGAGCCTGGTACGGCCAGGGATTTATCAATAGAAGGTTTTAACGATACGGTCAGGGTATCAGGGTAAGAAAGCATAACGCTTTAGCCTAACAAAAAGGAATCAAACAAAAGAAAGGCTTAGTTACCGAGGCGCTCGAGCGCCTGAACCGCCAGAGGATAGTTTGCGCCAATATCTCTGGCACTTTCATAGTTGAGTCTTGCCTCTTGGATATTCCCTTTGGCTTCATATATAGTTCCAAGTTGATAAAACGCCTCGACATACCCTGGAGAAGGCAAATCCCCAACCGAAGCGTCATTGGCAGTAAAGACATCAATAGCCTGATTAAAGGTATCAAGCGCCTCATCAAACTTACCCTGATCTTTTAGAATACGCCCCTGGTTTAAATAGGGCCAGAGTTCTCTTTTACCTTGCGAAGTTGTCGCAGCTTTGGCAAACGCTTCTAAGGCGTCATCTAAATTGCCTGCTTGCCAGGCAATCCGCCCCCAATCCATAGCAATGTCGTAATCAGCTTGGGTTTCAAAGGTTGCTTTAAGCGTTTCGAGCGCTTGGCTAGGTTTACCTTCTGCCGCAAAAAGTAAGCCATTCAAATGCTCATAGTCCGTTTTTGGACTTTTATTCAAACGTATAGCAAGGTCTAGCTGGGCCCTAGCCTCATCAATATTAGACGTTAGAAACAGGGCTTTGGCATAAAGATAATAAGCATCAGGATTGTTTTTAAACCCTGCATCTGCCACCAGTTGTGGTCCTAAAACCTGTGCTGCCACCGCGTAATAACCATCATCAAGGGTGCTTTGCATTTGCTCTAAGAGACTTTGAGCCCAAACGAAAGGCGTGAGTAGAAAAAAGAATATAAACCAACGCATTGCTTTTAGTCTAGCGTTTTTTAGAAATTTTAGGGGCTGGCTTTTTACTAATGCATCCCTTTAGCGTAATTGCGCGTTTAACCACTCAGCCCCAGCCTGAGCTCGAGCCACCAAAGCATCAACTTTTTGCTGATCTTGCCTTTCTTTATGTAGCACAGTTAAAACCAGTTTTTCTTCGTCAACCGGCAACCCAAAGGCGGGTGCAGCCGTTTCTTCAAGAAAAGCTTTAACCTTGGGGTCATAAATGAGTCCTGCATAATTAACGCCTGCTCGAGCCGCCAGAACCAGACCATGCAAGCGGCCAGAAACCACATAGCTCGAGCCACTAATAATCTCTAGTAAAGCCTGTGGCGTTTTGGCAGGCAAATACTTTACTGTTGGTACAGCGTGTAAGAGGCGCTCGAGCTCTCTATCATCTTCATCAGCCTGAACTGCGGTCATGGCAACTGTTTGCCCTAAATCACTAAGGGCTCTGGCTAGCGCCATAAGTGCTTGCGTTATTTCAGGGTAACCGTGTCTAGGAATGAGTAAAGTATAAGGCTCGAGCTTTGCAGGTTCGGGTTTTGGCATGAGCAAAGCCGCGTCAGCAACAAGGTGAGAATCCAAACCAAGCTCAGCTAGTAAATTCTGAGATGCTTTATCTCTTACGGCAATCTGTGTTCTTTTGAGCGCAGCCTTTACTGCTTGCTTACCTGAGTCGCTTAAAGGCCCAACAGATTGACCATAAATAATGACCTTTTTACCTAAAAGTTTTGCCAGACGAATAAGCCCTAAGTAGTACTGCAAACTGCGGCGACTGGTTTTATCTTGCAATAAGCCGCCACCCCCTGAAATTAAGACGTTTGTAGCCAAGAGGGCAGGCAAGGCAGCTTTATAGCGGTGAACGGCGTTTACCCCATGTAAGGCTCGAGTTTCCTCAGGGTGATTAGATAAAACGGTAAACTGATGTTTTTGTCCTGCCAGACTATTTAAAAGTCCACTTAAGAGCGCTTCATCCCCTAAATTTTGAAAGCCGTAGTAGCCACTTACGAGTACCTTCATGCGAGCTTGGTTGGGCTAGCACTAGCTAACCACTGTTTAACCAGCCTTATCGCAAGACGCACCAGCGGAATAGCAATAAATCCAAGAATGAGCCCAAGGATAAGGGCTATCAGCGTGCGTTGTAAAGAAATAAGAAAGGGCGTGTGATAGTGACTAAAACTATTCATAATCGTGGCTTGTGAAATGACCCCACCTGTTAAGAAAAGCCCCCTTATCCACTCAGGCCAATCCCGATTTGCTAGGCCTAAAACCCCTAGCGGATGTCCAATGAGCTCTTTAAACCTGGGTCTTACAAACAGACCTGATAACCATTGCCTAAATGCCAATTCTGCTTCTGTTGCCCCAATAATGGGAAAATTCCCTCGGCGCAAAATAATAAGACCCAGCGCTAATACCCCAATCATAAAAATAAAAATATGACCAAGCTGAATAGGCGTTTTCCAGAAATCTGTTAACCAGGCGGCAGGTCGGCGGTATTTTAAAGCAAAGTGAAAAAGAAATAGCGCAGGGGGCACGACCAAGGTTGCCGCGACACCCGCAAAAGGTTTAATAGCCATCATGGCTTCTTGGTCGCTACCAACGGCTGCCAGAAGGACGACACCCAGCAAACTTATGACCGTAGCCAAACCTATATTGATGAGGCGTTTGGAAAAATAGCCATAACCCAAAACGGGGAAACTCAAAGCGGCAATAAGGGCAAGAGCATCCCAGTCAAATTTACCCGCAGCTAATCCTAGACCTGCAACGGCTACTGCCACCACTAAGCCCCAGATACCGGGGTAAAGAAACGCCAGTAAAATAAGAGCGGCAATAATACCTAAACTACTTAGGGCTCTTAAAACAGAGCTTGGGTGATAGTCAAACTCGAGCGTAGGCAGGGGTCCAATTTTATAGCCCTCAGCGTTAAAGGTTTCCGTTAAGAGTTTAAGCATCTTATCGGTATTTTCAAGCATGTCACCTTGCTGCGTTTCAATATAAGGGCGCAAGTAAAGAATGCGTATGCCCCTTTCATTGGCGGCAAGTAAGTATTTGTCAACCAGATCTTGAGGGCTTAATTTTTCATTGATGTAATCCTGATTAAAACTTAAAACCCGTGTCGTCGGGATTTTTTGGCTAATGGCTTGCATGCCCTCTTGCGGCGTACCCTCGATGATGCCCGTAATGTAGTTTTGTGATACCTTAACCACATCATCAAGCTCATTGGGGTGTCCTGCCACCTGTAAACCATGATAGATAAGATAATGCGCTTCAGGAGGATAATCTGCTCCAACATTAATCATATTGGGGTAACTTCTAGGACGATACGCAATATCCCATCCAGCTTCACTCCACTGGTTGATGGTTTCATGTCTGGAGCCAACAGGTCTTGAGGCATTAACGCCTTGAAAGACGTACCAGTCATGACCTGCGAAGCTTACAACCTCTGGTTTTTGAAGGGTTTTGTTAAGCAGAGCATCTAGCGTACCTGGTTTTAGTTCGGTAAGTAAGAGACTATCACTGGGAAGGTCAGGAACGGTTAGCTGGTTTAGCAAGGCTTCTGATTTAAGGCTCGAGCCAAAAAGCATCACGATTTCATCTTTGGCCGCGTAACTTGACACCGTGTCTTCGTAAATAGCTATACCATTTAACCCCAGGTCACGGTAATGCTGACCAAGCTCAAACGATGTCATGCCGTAGTACTCGGCCTGACTTGCTAGCGCCTGCTCATCCATAATCAGGGTCACGGTTCGTTGGCGTCCTTCTGTACGAATACGCTGAGAAACCAGAAAAAGGCCAGGGATCAAACTAAGAACAATAACAAGCCATAAGATACGCTTTAGCATCAAAAACGTATCTTACCCAAAAGCTCTAGTAAAAGTCAGTTTTAACTTGCTAAAAAGGTCTTAATAAATAGAAGGGCAGGCCAGAGAAGCTACAGCTTCTTCGGGCAATTCGGTAATGTAGCGTTGCTCTCCTGGAAAGATATAGCTCTGACAACGAGCTAACTCTTCCATAAAGGCATCATCGGCATTTAGGTTAATGGCATCCATTGTGGCAATTTTTTCTTTAAGATCTGCAATTTGCAAGTCCAAAGCTTCAATGCCCTGACCATTTTTTAAAATGCGGTAGGTCTCAATTCCTAACATGGTCATAACGTGCAGGCTACCCACAATCGCCAACATCAGAAAAAGCAAATCACTGCCGCGTAATGCGGTCTTTGACCGCCGGGCAACCTTTTCTGAATTTTCCTGGCTACTAAAACCAGATTGAACGGTCATGACGTCACTCCCTGCATCATTAGGGCCTCTTTTAAAAAACGGGCGGCGTCTTCTGGTGGGGTGGGATTAACGTAAAACCCAGTACTCCAGTCAAAACCTGCCTGTCTGGTTAAGCGAGGCAAAATCTCAATATGCCAATGATACCTATCATTGGCTTCATTAGGCAAGGTATGGAGTACCATATTATAGGGTGGATAATCAAGTACGCTGTTTATCGAATGTAAAATGGTCTTAAGCAAATCAGCCAAATCATCTATGACATTGCCTGCCAGAGAACAAAAACTACTGCTGTGTTGTCTCGGAAAAATCCAGGTTTCAAAGGGAGTTTTAGAGGCGTAAGGTGTAATCGCCATAAAGTGTTTATTGTGGCTAATCAGCCGTTCTTTTCCTTTAAGCTCCGCCTTTAAAACATCACAAAAGAGGCAAATGTGATTTTTTTCATAGTAGGTGCTGGCACTATCTAGCTCTTCTTCAAGCCAGCGATTTTTTACAGGCAAAGCTAATAGCGTGGCGTGCGGGTGATCATAGTGAGCACCGGCAATACTACCTGCATTGCGACTCAGCTGTACATGCTTAATCCCGGGCCTCGAGCCTAAAAAGGCTAGCCTATCCCTATACATTTTAATAAGCTGCCGCAAATGTTCTTTGGGCATATTTTCAAGGGTCATGCGGGCATCGGGGTGTTCAATGACAAGTTCCTGATAGCCACTACTTGTGGCAGATAAAAAAGGACCTGTCTCGGTTATCTGAAAGTCTTTGGGACTTAACAGTGCTTGAGGCATGTCAATAATGCGCATTTGCCAGTCAGGGCTTGACATGCTCGAGCCTGATAGCCTCATAGCCTGCCGCTCTTGGCCCAAAAGATGTTCATTTCCAGGCGAGAGTAAAGACACTTTAGCTCTGCTTCTAACACTGCCAAAATCTGAGGGTTCAATGCCTCGCTCTGGCGAAATAATGACCCAACCAGGCCCAAAAGGATCTTTACGTAGCTGCGACATCAAAAAGCAGTCTAGCAAGCATTCTTGGCTCTATAGAGTGATGAACTTTAAATCTATAGGCCCTGCGATATCTTTTAGGGTTTTAGGCCCACCTTAAGCTAGGATTTAAGTGTCTCTTTTCTTAATTTATAGCTGCCCTTAGCTTAACTAGAGGGAATCCAAAGTTAAATGATGGTGTTAGAAGTAATATGAAGTTTGTGCTTTCATTCGTCATTCTGCCTTTAGCCCCAGCGAAGGCTGGGGAAGGCTCGAATCCATACGTAGCAAGGGTATTGCAAAAACGGCAGTAAACATTCTCAATAAATTTTAGAAAGACTAAAGAATGCCAGATTAGTGTTAGAGCTGTGCTTATATCAAGCAAAATTACGATCTGAAATCTCGGGGAATGATGCAGCGTCATCCAAATAGCTTGATAGTAATAATTGCCCTATGACTATAAAAGCTCACATTTTCTTGAGGTCTGACATGTCACAATAGCGCTCGCAAACGTAGCCTTGCCTAAGGTGAAACCCTTTTGGCAAAGTGTAACCCCCTTTCATCTTCTTTTGCCTAAGTATTCCTAAGGAGTTTTTATGTCATTCCCACCCCCCTTTTACCGCTGGCGCCCTCACCCCTGGCACGGGCTCGAGGTCGGGCCTAACCCACCTTCTATCGTTCATGCTTATATTGAAATTACTCCCTTTGACCTTATTAAGTACGAAGTTGATAAACAAACAGGCTATATGCGAGTTGACCGCCCACAGCGCACATCCTCTCAGCCCCCTGCCCTTTATGGTTTTATTCCGCGTACTTACTGCGGACACCGCGTTGGCGCGCTTAGCGAAAATTCTAAAAAAGGTGACGGTGACCCGTTAGATATTTGTGTTATTAGTGAACGCCCAGTTGACCGCTCCGAAGTCATTTTGAACGCTCGAGTCGTTGGTGGGTTACAAATGATCGATGACGATGAAGCCGATGATAAAATCATAGCCGTTTTAGCCAATGATAATGTTTGGGGTAAAGTAGAAGATATTGACGGTTTACCCAAAATTTTTGTTGATCGTTTAAGACACTATTTTGAAACCTATAAACTTATCCCCGATAAGGAAGTTAATGTTTCGATTGACGCCGTTTATGACCGTGTTCATGCTGAAAAGGTTATCAAGGCTTCCATAGAAGATTATATTGACGAATACGGCGGCTGAGCTTTCAAGAAATCTTTAAAGCCAGGT
>JAHEBB010000696.1:0-370 GCA_024642575.1 Trueperaceae bacterium
TAGCTCTCTAGCTAATGTGCGCGACAGTATTTGGCTAATAACAAAATGTAGTGCAGTAGCGTCACGTGCTTGTTCGAGCTTAATGTATTGACCTATCCAAGATTCATCTCCCTTAAGTGCATTTGCAACAGAGCTTATTAGACCGTAGCTTGGTTCTGGCATATTTTCTGGTGAATCTAACATTTGATGTAATACCTCCTTTATAGATTGATTGGTAGAAAAAAGTTGATTGGTAGAATTGACTAACCAAGATGAATTATTTTCATTAGCACGAATCCGAGCTTTTAACCTCGTGATTGAAAAAAGTGTTTTGATGGATGGATTTTTTAGAAAATCTGAAAGTAATCGTGCTAAATCTAAGGCTATTCCA
>JAHEBB010000696.1:380-2599 GCA_024642575.1 Trueperaceae bacterium
TGTGTTCGTTGGAAGAAAAGAAATACTTGCTTAGAAAAATCCTTGATTGTTTCAAAGCTCGAGCATAATTTGTGCAGACCAAGTAAACCGCTGTAATAAAATCCACGCCCACCGTGATAGGCGAAAGCAAAATCTGTAATTTGAAACTTATCGCCAAGCTCTATTAATATGCCTAAACTTGCAAACACAGCTGATATAGAACCACCTGCATTATGTTGATATCTTTGGCTATGAGTTATAAACGGTTGCATAGGTTGAAGAGTGTTTGCCAACACAGGTAGTAGAGTCAATATTTCATCATTGCCATAGGCAAGGGCTACCTGCGTCAAGCCTATAGTTGCAATTAAAGATTCTGGAATAGGGCGCTTACTAGGGATCCCCCTCTGTGAGGCAAGTACTCCATAAATTGCACCATCTTGGCCTTTAGCACCTGTTAACCAAGATGGCTCTAGATACCTAGAAACACTATCGTACCGACTATCTGCAAATGCAGTTTTCTTAGGTGAAGCTTCTCGAAAAAAATCTTCAACCTCCTTGTTTGAGTCCTCAAGCTTATCAAGGTAAACAAGAGTTGTTTGCTCAATTCTTTCAAGGCCTTTTGCCTTAAGTCGTTCACCATAATTAGCGATGTTTATTCCTGTGCTTGCACCGCTAACTTCCCAAAAAGTGTGTTCGTCTTTGAGGCTTGCCGCATTTGTTCCAAAAAAATAATGCATTGCCCCAACTAATTGACAGGCATCATAAAATGGGAAACCAGTTTTTTGAACATAATAAGTTTTGGTAGCAACCCCTAATTTGCCGAAGGTTAGTGCCATAGCTCTACCTCTCGCTGTCCACTGGCTTCCCAATCACCAACTTTTATAATGCGACTGGCTAATACATAAAAGGGATAGTAATCTTCTGAGGGGCTAGGGGTATCCAAGGTAAATGTATGTCTACCCTCTTGCATTTTGTAGGTATTGTCATCATTTAAATGTGTAAATAGTTCTGGGCCAATAAAAGGCTTAATAAACTCCGAATCAGCGTCCAATGCTTGATCTAGTAGCTCATTTATAGCTTCATTAACACCTTCATGCCATTCGAAGGGGTACCAACCCATAGTGCCATCCATAGAACCTAGCGAATGATGTCTTGCAGAGGCCATTGCTATAAGTTCGGCTAAACGGTCTATTTTGCCTTGATCATCAACAAAGCCCAGTCTGGCAAAAATGAATCTGAGCGTAGGCAAAGCGTGAAAGGCATGAGGTGGCAGGTCTTTCACGCCATTATCCTGACTTTTGCCCCAAAACTCTCTTGGCTTCCAACCTCCATCACGCCCTTCTTGAATAGCCTGCTGCCAAGGCTTATTTAATTTTCCAAGGTCATGAAAAAGAGCAGCAATTCGTATCATGCTTTCAACCTTGGCACTAAAGTCACTTGCATCTTCAATCACTTGACGCTCACGTAACTTGTCAGCAAGTCTGAAAATCCACTGACAGTAAAAAGTGCTAAGTAGTCGATCTGCCTGCTCGTAAACTTTTAGGCAGTGCTCGAGCCAAGTTTGAAAATAGTGTTCATACTTTTCGCTCTTTTTATCACCGCGCGGAATAATTGGCGTTATAGTTGGTTTATCAGAGTTATAAGTACTTTCCGAGAATTTAAGTCCCAAATCTGGTGAGTAACCTGCATCTGCTTGAAGCATTACATAAGTCCGATTTGGCTTAATGTTTCCCTCGAGCTTTGTTAGATGTATTTGCGGTGCTTGATATTCAACTTTAGTGCTTTGAAGCTCCCAGAGTTCATGTTCCTCTAAATTTCGCCTAAAGCGACCAAAACTGACTGGGATACTTTCAATTGTGTCACGCTGAGAAGGCCAAAGTTCATTCTGAGTATCTAAGAATTTCTGGAAACTTGAGCGTCCAAAGACATCGTCGTCACCAGCAAACATCGCACCAGAATCATTTAAAGGCCGCTGTGGAACTACAACAATTTGAACATTGTTTATATCTCGAAGAGTATTTTCTAATGAGTTAGGGTCTCGGCTGTGAAAGGTCTGATCAAGTATGCCAAGTGCATCCCCAATGGTTATAGCTTTTGTTTTTGGCGCAGGGATATCAGGTAACGATTCTTTGCCCCCCTTTTCCTTTTTGGGTTTAGCATCGTCTTTTTTCACAGACTCATTGCGAATAAAGTGAGCGTAAAAGTCATTTAGGACATCATCAACAAGTTGTTTTTCCCTT
>JAHEBB010000198.1:0-534 GCA_024642575.1 Trueperaceae bacterium
GGTGAACTTTATGAAGCTGCTGAAGTCGATGGTGCTAACACCATCCGCAAATTCTTCTCGATAACGCTTCCCTTACTTGTACCAACCATGGCGGTAGCGCTTATTTTTCGCACGCTTGATTCTTTAAGGGTATTTGACTTGTTTCAAGTTGTGTTTGGTGAGAGTCGTTACTCAATGGCAACCTTTGCCCAGTATACGCTTGTTTCGGCAAAAGACATGGGGCTTTCAGCTGCCGCGAGCGTCATTATTTTTATTATCCTGTTCGCTTTTGCCGTTCTTTATATGCGTACATTAAAGGTTGATGCCTAATGAATAAAGAAACCAGAAAAGTTATTGGTGATGTCCTCTTTTACATACTCATCGTGATTATTGCCATCTATTTACTATTCCCTTTTTATTGGGCGCTTATTTCTGCCCTTAAAACAGAGTCAGAACTTATTAGAACACCCGCCACTTTTTTCCCACAGCAAATCTCTTTTAAGAATTTTCAAGCTGTGATAACTAATACAGCTTTTCTAAGAGGTATTTGGAATA
>JAHEBB010000198.1:544-9551 GCA_024642575.1 Trueperaceae bacterium
GAATAGCATTCTTGTCGCAGGTACAACAACTATACTTAGTTTGCTCATAGGTTCTTTTGCGGGCTACGCCCTAGGGAAACTTCGTTTTAGGGGTCGAACTGTAACCTTATACGTTATTTTGGCTATGACTATGTTCCCAGCCGTTGCCATTTTGTCAGGTCTATTTCAAGTTATTAAAGCGCTACAAGACCTTGCTTGGTTAAACATTCCAACAACACTCTTACTTATCTTTATCTATATGGTGTTTAGCTTACCTTTTTCTATATGGGTGCTTACTTCGTTTTTTAGAGGCTTACCAGACTCGCTTCTACAAGCTGCTCAGGTAGATGGCGCTACGTTTGTACAAACCTTTTGGTACATCTTATTGCCACTAACAGCGCCAGCACTGGTAACAACAGGTTTACTAGCGTTTATCGGGGCTTGGAACGAGTACCTTTTTGCTCTTACCTTTACCTTGCAAGACCCACTATCACGAACGGTTCCTGTATCTATGTCGCAATTAGGAGGTCGCTTTGCCATGCAAGAACCTACAGGTGAGATAATGGCAGCTGCCCTCATCATTACTATACCGCTCATTACTTTGGTACTGGTTTTTCAGAATCGAATTGTTGAAGGCTTAACGGCTGGTGCTGTTAAAGGCTAGTGATTATTAAATAACCCTTTTTGGCGACTTCGGTCGCCTTTTTATTTGTCTTCAAACCCTACAAAAGGGGCAGGTACCCAGCCCTCTTGAGGTTTATCTTCGAGGGTGCGAACAAGGTAATAGTTCAAATTGGGATTGATTTGAAAGAGTAAAATAGTTACTTTGGTATCACTTGGGGCTTGCCCTGTGATCTGCCTGCGAAGATGACTATCATAAAGAAAGACATCTTTTTCGATGAGCTTGCCATCGTAGTACCCAGTTAAAAAAGCGCCTTGCGGCTCGAGCCAGGGCTGAGGAATACCACAAAGGTTTGGATCAGGATTGTCGGCAAAAGGTAAGCTAGGAATCGTAAGCTCATGGGCTGATTCTTTGGCAGGTTGCGCCCAAACATTAACCGAGATAATTTGTAAGACGATCACTAAAACAAAATAAAGAGGGTTCTTTTTCATCAGCCTTATAAGGTTAGCCTAAGCACTTACTGGCTAGATTTCCGTTGGGTAGTTTACCAAACAGACGTAGGGTTTAAGCTGGTTTGGCTCGAGTCAAGCTGATAAGGTATGAGCCATGAGACTTAAGTGGGTTTATCTAGGATTATTTTTGTTGTTTGGCTGTAAGGGCTTAGCGCAACCTTTTTCTCTTGAGGATAGTCGCTTTTCCTGGGGAGAGCTCGAGCCTTTTAAGACCCTAGATTTGAGTGGGCAAGAAATTACCATCTTAGGACCCTGGAAAGACGAAGAGCAAGCGCAGTTTGAAACCGTGCTCAGCTATTTTACAAAAGCAACAGGGGCAAAGATTCGCTACGGGGCAAGCGAGTCTTTTGAAACGGCTATGGCTCGAGCGAGTGAGACAGGAAACTTGCCTAATATTGCCATTATTCCTGAAGTCAGTCAGGCTAAATTGTTTGCTGAGCAAGGTTTACTTACCCCCCTATCCGATGAAAATAAATCGACTGTTTTGGATGCCTATATCGTTGGCAATGATTGGGTTAATCAGGCAAGTTTTAAAAACCCAGAGGGGCAAAGTCAGTTTTATGGGTTTTTCTATGGTACTCAGTTAGAAAGTCTTGTCTGGTATTCAAAGCGAGCTTTTGCGAGGCAAGGCTATACCGTTCCTGAAAGTTTGGAAGAACTGTTTTTATTAACAGAAAGAATTGCTAGGGAGGGGCAGACGCCCTGGTGTATTGGTTTTGCTGCAGGAGATAATACAGGCTGGCCTGCAAGTAACTGGGTAGAAAACCTGGTTTTAAGACAATCGGGAGCTGCTTACTACGATCAGTGGGTAAACCATCAAGTAGCCTTTTCAGATACGCCAATCAATCAGGCGATAGAAGTTTTTGGCAAAATTGTGCGGCAAGATGCTTTTGTAAAAGGGGGTGCAATTGGGCAGCTTAATACCAGATTTAATGAGTCGATTGCTGATCTGTTTGCTGAGCCTCCTGCTTGCTATCTGGACTTTTTGGGCAGCTTTATTGCCAAAGAGCTTGACAAAAAAGTGGCAGAAAATGACCTTGGCGTTTTTTATTTTCCTAATTTTGTAACCAGTAGTGAAAAGCCTGGTATGGTTTCAGCTCCCTTAGTTAGCTTAACGACCGATAGTGAAGCAGCCAGGTCTTTATTATCTTTTCTTCAGACCTCTTTAGCTCAGGAGCTTCTGGTAGCTCAGGGTGAATTTTTAAGCCCTTATAAGGATATTGCTAACGAATTATACCCAACAGATTACTTAAGGCGGCAGAACAGAATATTAAACGCTTTTACCAGCATTCGTTTTGATGGTTCTGAGCAGATGCCAGGACCTGTTAGAGCTGCCTTTTACGGCGCACTAATGGACTATGTGAGTGGCGCAGAAGTAAGCGATTTAAGCCCTGGCATTGAAGCTATTTGGCAAGGTCTTGAGTAAATATAGCAGGTATCATCTGGTCGGCTACATTATCTTTTCAAGAAGTAGTTTTCTGGACAATAAATTTTTAGATGACACTGTAGCTTCTATCCTTTAGAGTGCCATACACATATCAATCCAAAAAGGCTTTAAGGGTTTTTGATTTGAGTTGTGACTAAGCAGCCGTAATTACTACCCTCTGGTAAGTCACAAAGCTGGTTAAAAAAGCCATCGGGCAAAAGCTCATAACTTTGTAAACGCTTACCACTATCAAGTTGATCAAGGTAGCTCAAGCAGGCAGCTAGATAATAGATATCAGGTCGCCACTCGGCTTTGTACCACTGACCAAAGGCTGCTCTTGTTGCCAATAAGTCATCTTGAGTTTGGTTAAATTCCAATTCAAAGGCCAATGCTATGTCTTCGTAATTTTTTATTTTCCTTAGAGTTTGCCAGAGCCCTTCATGACCCAAGCTGCTTAAACGCCAGATTGCAAGGGTAGTAACCGCTTGAGCATCGGCTTCTGTCGCCATCGTTAGGCGCGTCATTTCTTTCATCGCATAGTCAAGGGAAGGACAATAGCCTCGGCCAATCAGATCTACATGGCGTAACTCATGAATCAGAAAGATTAATTGGGTATTTAGATTCAAGTGGGATTTGATAGCTATCAGTTTAAAGTTATTATCATAGTAACTAAAACTGCCATCTTCACGGTCATCTATGCAAAAGGTGACTTTACTTGCTTGGGCGTTTTCTAATAAGGGCAAAGCAAGACTTGTTTCTTGACTAAGCAGCTCAAGTAAGCTTTGAATGCGCCTACTATTTTCATTAGGTACTTGCTCGTATAAATAGCACCTATCCAAAAAATCTGGTCGCCAGTCACTTAAATCAACACTATATTCAGATGGATAGGTGGCTATGTTTGCACCAGAGCTAGACTGTGCCAGGAGCTGAGGATGGATACAAACAAAAAAAACAAAACCAAAGAGGCGGAGTAAACTAAGTTTGTTTAGCATGACGACCTCCCTTGTACTAACAAAGCTAGGTTTAAAGTGTGCTTTAAACAATCTTGATCAAATCAAACCTTCTTTCTGCTGACAAAAGGCGGTAAATACAGTTCCCTATGAGTATTACTTAGTTTTTGAGCAAGAAAGTCATCCTTGCTTGTCTTACGTTAGTGTAGGAAAAGAACAGGTTTACAAGGTTTTGGGGCTCGAGCCCCAAAACCTTGTAAACCTGGATGTACCTAGGTCTAACTATGAAGTTGCTGAACCTTTACCTCGACTTCGGCAAGATTTATTGGCAAAGCCAGAGGGAACAGATAAGCTAATAACAAATGAGCCTATTTAAATACAATTTGAAAAGCAAATAAACCTTTAGTTCTTGTTTGTGAAATATCAATGCACTAGTGGTAAAACTAATGGTTGCTAGTCAACGAGTTTTCAGCTGACCTAAGCCTAGCTGTATTTGCTCTCCTAGTGTCAAACTCAGCACTCTAGCAGAAAACCAGCAGACAAATCTAAGTTAAACTAGGTAAGAAATAAAGGAGGAAAGCAAAATGAAAAAACTATTAGTTGCCGTTGCCGCCTTAATGCTGTCTATCAGTTTGGCGCAAGCAAATTTTACCATTGTACATTTCAATGATGTCTACGAGATTGAACCCGTAGACGGAGGTTCTCGCGGTGGCGCAGCCAGGGTTGCCGCACTTATTAACCAAATTGATAATCCACTGGTTCTATTTAGTGGGGATCTTTTTAGCCCCAGCATTATGTCAGGAATCTTTAAAGGCTCCCAGATGGTCGATGTTTTTAATCATTTAGGTGTTGATTATGCGGTTTTTGGTAACCATGAGTTTGACTTTGGCCCAGAGGTTACCCTGCAAAGAGTCTCTGAATCAAATTTTCCTTGGCTTTCAACCAACTTTCTAGATACTGCCAGTGGTCAACCCTTTGCTAATGGTATTTCTGAAGCGCTGGTTGACTGGAATGGTGTCAAGGTTGGCCTGATGGGGCTTATTGAAGACTGGCAAGATTTAACCAGTGCAGGTGATAGTGCTACCTATATTGATTTTGTAGGAGCTGCAAGAACATCTGCCCAGAGTCTAAAAGCTCAAGGTGCCGATATGATCATTGCGCTTACCCATATGGAAATGCGTAATGACCGCATCTTGGCTGAGCAAGTTCCTGAACTCGATCTTATTTTGGGTGGTCACGATCATGACTTTATGCAAGAAGTCGTAAATGGCACCCTGATTTGGAAAACGGGTAGTGATTTTAGAACGGTTGGCACGCTCAAAGTTATTACCATACCTGGTCAAAAAGCTATCGTTATTCCACAAAATCACAACATAACGGCAAATATGCCTGAAGACCCTGCTGTTGCAGAAGTTGTTGCTGGGTATACTTCAATGCTAGACGCCGAACTTAATCAACCCATTGGCGAAACGTTGGTAGCGCTTGATGCTCAACGTGCTACGGTGCGCACTCAAGAATCTAACTTTGGTGATCTTATTGCAGATGCAAGTATTGCTTTTACGGGGGCAGATGTTGCTATTGTCAACGGTGGCGGTATTCGTACCGATGCACTATACGGCCCTGGAATGCTTACGCGTAAAGATATTTTTGCTGTTTTACCCTTTGGCAACGTGGTCATTAGCCTCGAGGTAAGTGGTGCTGACTTATTAGCAGCCCTTGAGAATGGTGTCAGCAGTGTAGAAGCTGGTGCAGGTCGTTTTCCCCAAGTCGGTGGGATGAGTTTTAGCTACGATCCTGCGGCACCTGCGGGTTCAAGGGTGACCAGTGTTATGGTCGGCGGTAATCCTCTTGACTTAAATGCAAACTATGTCGTTACAACCAATGATTTTACAGGTAGCGGTGGTGATGGTTACGCTATGTTTAGCGATGCCCCACGTATTTTGAATGAAGCGGGTGGCCCTTTACTGGCAGAAGTGGTTATTAATTACATAACTGCCAATGCGCCCATTTCACCCGAGGTTGAAGGTCGGATTACGACACCCTAAGCGTTAACCTTTTTAGTCTAAAGGACGGTGTTAGGCCGTCCTTTTTTTGTGCCAAGATGGAGAACAAGAAGGTTTAGCGCAAAACCTATCAGACTAATCAGTAGGATAATTAGGGTTTTTGTGTAGAGATTTCGCCCTAAGAGTAAACAAAGGAAATAGCTGTGAAAGGCTAAAGGCACGATAAAGACGGGTAAGTCGGTTTGCCAGCTTAGGGGTTTGCTAAAGCCTCGAGCGTTGACTAGACCAACAATCACAGATAAGGCTAGTAGTAGAAGTAAAAAGCTTAAACCCAGAGAGCCTGCAAAGCTGAAAAATAAAATTATAAAGCTAAGCATCGCTAACAAAAAAGCAAATAGGGGATAGAGTTGGCTTAGCCACTTTTTTTGAAACCATTGACTATAATATCTACCTAATCTGAGGCTTGCAGAAGCTATAAAAACCACTGCCCACCAGACAATGAAATTGGCATAGGGTACTCCAAACCATTCGCTATTTAAGCCAATTCCCCAATTCCACATACCCTGGTCAAAACCAGGTAATTGGTAGCTATCACGGATAGCGACGACATCCATACCTAAATCAATACTTAAAGCAAAAAGGGCGTCAAGAAAAGGCTTGCTCCACTCAGGCAGATTAAGATGATCGCTAAAGCGCATGGCTGAAAAGGCAATCACCGCCCAACCTAGAGCTATAACGATGGGAACTTTAAAGAGCTCGAGCCTAAATGACCCGTAGCTATAAAACCCCGCGTTTACTGCTATAGCCTCGAGTCCCAGACCGTAAAAAAACAGCATGAATAGCTCGAGCCTTGCAGAAATCTCCTTTTTTCGATGATAGCTTGCATTATGCCAGCAAAGTAAAAAGAGCACAAATCCTAAAAACTCAAACAGTGCGTAACTTAAAGGTTCTCCAAAAACAAAGTCTGACAAAACTTAGGAAAATGTGGGCAGAATCTTGGGCAAGAACATTAAGCCCTCCTTGACATAATTTAGCAGTGAAGTAGCAGAGTAAGACCTCAACTCAAGAGGTCTTTGACTTCATCTTTATAAGGATAAGAGCTTTGCGTGCCTGGTTTTTGAACGGATAGGGTTGCCAGCATGCAGGCATTAGTGACGGCTCTTTCTACTGTCCAGCCAGCAGCCAGAAAATAAGCAAGGCTACCTACAAAGGCATCGCCTGCTCCTGTGGTATCGACAGCTTGCACCTTCTGTGCAGCATAGAACTGAGGCAAATCACCTTGACTCACAAATACAGCGCCCTTTTCGCCAAGTGTGATAATGACGTGCTTAGGACCACGCGCTAACAAAGTTTGCGCAACGTTTTTGGCATCTTCAATCGTTTCAATAGTCTTGCCTGTGAGCATGGCAGCTTCGACTTCATTTGGGGCAAAAACATCACTTAGCTGTAGAAGCTCAGCGGGCAATTCTCTGGCAGGTGCAGGGTTAAGAATGGTCAAAGTATGATTTGCTCTAGCAAGTTTAAAGGCCTCGAGCGTGCTATTTAAAGGGGTTTCAAGCTGGCAAATAAGCACCTGCGCTTCACGTATAGCACTGGCTGCATTTTGGACATCTGCGGGGCTAAGGCTATCATTGGCACCTGGCACAATAACAATGCTGTTTTGCCCACTTGTGTCATCTACGGTTATAGGTGCTACTCCTGAAGAGCGCGTTTCATCAAAAGAGACAAAGCGCGTATCGATGCCTTGATCTTTATAATTTTGTAAGTAATTTTCACCAAAAACGTCTTTGCCAAGTTTAACCACGACGCTAACTTTTGCGCCTAAACGCGCCGCCATAACGGCTTGATTTGAGCCTTTACCACCAAAACCTATGCTAAAGCTCGAGCCAATCAAAGTCTCACCTGCCACAGGTAAGCGGGGAACCCGAGCAATCAGGTCGGTCATGGCACTACCTACCATGCAAATACGAATCTCGTTCATAGTATTCCTTTTAAATAGCTTAACAGTTCAGCTTCTTCGGTAAAGATATGCTCTAAAGCGCCCGCTAACATGGCATTAACGGGTCGGTCTAAAAAAGCCACGCGTCTATCAGTCATATAGCCAATTAAAGTATAGGGTTTTTGAGTTAAGGTTTTTTGGGCATAAGCCAAACCTAGTTCAAAAGCTGCCCCTTCATCAGGTACGCGCCCATCAAGGACAAAAAGCAAAATATCTGATTCAAAGACCTTGTCCTTATCTAGTTTAAAGATAAAGTCTGCGCGCTCCTTTGGGTCAAACTTGGCTTTGGGGTCATTGAGTTCAAAGCCGTCACGTTGAGGTAAAAAGACGTCAAAACCTAAGCGCTCGAGCTTTTGGGTAAGTTGTTCGTTAAACCATTTTTCAGCGTCGTTAAATAAAGGGCCAGCCAAATAAATAAGCACACTTAACTCCTTGAGAATCGTTGACGTATTGTACCGAGAAATATAGCTCAAGCGTTAAAGGCAAATAAAAAGGCGTCCTGTGAAAGGACGCCAAAACTTTATAGGGATAAAGCTTATTGCATTTGTGACATTTGATCTTCAAGGATGAGGTTGGCTTCAGTGTTGGCAGACTCAAGCGTTTCAGCTACATCAGCACCGTCAACAATGGCAGCCATTTCTTGTGCCATCACATCACGAACAAAGTCATAACCTGGTACAGGGGGTTCTGATACGCCATACTTAAGCATGTCAAATGCGGTCTTATAAGCAGGATCAGCGGCGAAGTAATCGCTTAGACCATTTGCAACACTTTCACGAACAGGAAAGTATTGGCTAGCTTTGGCCCAAGTTGCCTGAACATCAGGGCTACTGTAGTACTTGATAAACAGCCAGGTGGCAAGGTTTTCTTCAGCACTATGACCTGTAGGGATGCTTACACTGGCACCATAAACGTTCATAACGGGGTCTTCAGTGGTATGGGGGATGGCTGCGATACTCCAGCTATGTTTTGAGCCTTCTTCAACTGCACTTGCATAAAAGGGCATGCCTGAGGAAGAACCCACTGTAAAGAGGGTGCGGCCCTGACCGAAGTTGGTTTGATCCCCAAATCGCTCAGTAACCACAGCGGCGCATCCTTCATCAAACAAACCTTGTAAAAAGGTCATGGCTTCAATCGCGGCTGGGCTATTTAGGGTAAATTGACTGGCATCATAGTCAAAAATGTCGCCACCAAAGGCAAAGGTCCAGCTGGCAAGACGGCTGGCATCAACACTTAGCTCATAACCTAAAGAACCTTCGCTGGTTGCACCACTAAAGGGGTTGCTAACAGCAGCGCAGGCAGCCTCTTTAAATTGGTCAGGGGTGCTAGGTGCGCCATCAAAACTAATAGCGCCAGCAGCTTTAAGCTCGGCTAGCCAGTCGCTGTTATAGTAAAGAACTTCCATAGAACGGTTGGGTGGAAAGCCTAAACGCTGATTATCAAAGCTCGGAAAAACATCTGAACTGTAAAAGCCAGGAAAGAAATCAGCTTGATCTTCGGCACTAAGACCCCATTT
>JAHEBB010000697.1 GCA_024642575.1 Trueperaceae bacterium
TTTTTTAGCTCAAGCCCTTTACCAGTAGCTTGATTGAATGATAGTTCGCCACCAAAACAAGCAAGCTAACCATCGTCGGTTAGCTTGCTTGTTCACTTATTAGTTTTTCTTGGCAGGTTTCTCAGGTTCAGGCTTTCTTGATTCCATAATTTTAGTAATCATGTCAGGCATATGTTCAAACATCTCTGCCAAGCGACCTTGCCGTCCTGGTGCAGCCATAATGGAAATGTCTTTGCCATGACTCACAATAAAGGCTGCAGGTTCAATGCGGATGCCGCCACCTGCACCACCCCCTGTGCCACTACCTTCCATGTCGGTTTTCTCAGTAGGGCCATGACCTTCGCCGCCACCCGCACCAAAGCCAATGTTCATCTTAATAATGGGAATGACTGTGTTTTCACCAACGCTTATGGGGGCACCAACAATGGTTTCAGTCTTAACAATGGTCTGAATATCATGGAATAAGGTGTCAAGTAATTCTTGGGGTTGCATACCTTTCTCCTTTCAATCGTTTAGATGCTCTCCTTTTTACAATCATGTATTTGCCTAGCTGCCAAGCTATGGCGAGTAGCCGAGCGACAAAAATGTCAACAGAGCTAGCTAGCTGACCATAAGGTGAGAGTTTAAAGAAATCTGGTCTGACATCAAAAGAAGCCTTAGGTAATTGTGCATTTAGCGAAGATGTCAGGCTTGTGAGATAGCCATAAAGCTCCCCGGTTAAGGCAGGGTCAGAACTTGCCACTACCAGGCGTACTCGCAAGTACCTCAGTTTGAGATGTCTTATAAAGTAAAAACCAGATTTCATCAAGGCTCGAGCATCTTTTATAGTGACTTTTGAACGCTTTTTCGGTTTTGGCTTTTTAATCCTCCTTTTCTTGCTTTTGACCAGGCTCCGCTCAAACAGCTTTTTAGAAAAAAGCGAATAGGCAAAGCGTCTTGTCCTGGTATTAAAGCGAAACTGAGAGCCTAGCCAGGCAATACAAATGCTTGCACCTGTCTCATCTGCATCTATAGTTACGCGGATGAATGAGAGGACAAGCAGAGCAACAAGCCCAGCAAAAAGCAACAGAATAAGTCCTAAAGTTAGCATAGTACCTGGCCTAACTCAGGCTGGCTCTAAAGATCCTAAAAGGGATAAGTTTAGAGGCCTGAGTCTAAGACGAGACAGCTACGGCATAGCCGCTCTGGTTGTAGGTGGACGTAGCTTCTCAAAAAGAGCGCTGAAACGCCTGCCCCCACTCCGCCACAGTAACCAAAGAGCACCTAATCCAAAGAGAACAATCGCCAGCGCTACAAGCACCCCAAAGTAAGGAAGGGTCGTAAGCACAACCACAATGATTAGGCCAATCAGCAGAGCTACATAAGGTTGTTTGGCCCATTCTGAGTTCAGGCGCATAAGCAGCCATTTGCCGCCAAAGTAAGCCATGACGATCTGGGTAAGGTAGGTCAAGGTCAGACCAAAGAACGTTGCCAGAGTCAAGAGGATAGGCGCACTACCTAAAAGGAGAACCCCAGTCAAATTACCCAGACTCATAAGCCCCAGGGCAATGGCCAGTAGCACAATGAGCCCCAGCAAGGTGGCAAGAGCCAGTGGGAAGCCAACGAGGGTTATTGCTCCAAAGCCCAGGCTCGTCCAGGGATGTTCTTGTAGTTGCTCGGCAGCTCGAGGCACAAAACCTCGGCCTAACCAGAGCAAAACCAGTCCAATCACAGCAAGGGCAAGGTAGCGGCGCAAATGCAGCCAGAAGGGGTTAACTGCAGTGGGCGTAGGACTTGGCTCTTCAAAGCGAACATCGCCAAACACTTTCTTTGCAAAGTCATTGGAGGTCATAGGGCTGCTAAGCACAAGGTTACCACCAATATGTGCGTTACTACCGAGGTTTAGACCTGCTGCAACCGAGGGAAGGGGGGGTAAGTTTGGTATAAAACGGCTCGGATCAAAAGATACGGTGGTGCCAGGCTCAGCCAGACTGGCTTCAAGCGAGCCACCGACCGTGCCTTGCAGCGCCAAGCCATAAGCGCCTAACAGGACATCTTGGGCAATATCTCCTGCCAGTAAGGCTTGCCGACCGGCAAAGCTTAAATCTCCTTCGACACGACTCTCTTGCCGAGTCTCGAGGCTATAAGCGCCTGTTGACAGGTTATCACCCACTCGAGCCTTTGGCCCCAGAATGACAGCTGTTGCGCCAAGACGGGCATCATCAGAAATAGTGCCATTAAGAGTGATGGTTTGCGCAGCTGCGATCAGGTCTCCTTCAATACTGCCATTGAGGGTAATGGTTTGCGCGGCAACCAGAACATCCCCTTTTACTACGCCATCAAGCACAAAGGTAGTAGCAAAAACATAAAGGTTATTTTCGATAAGCTCATCGGCTGCTATATGCACATTTTCGCCTGACCGTACCTCACCGGCAAAGGCTAAGGGTGCGAAGATGAGTAAAACCAGTCCTATGAGTCCGGTAACTATAGATCGTTTAAGGGGTAAAGCTTTCATCATTTTTCCTCCAACTTCTACCTTTTTCTCAGCTAAAAAAGGGCTTATAGAGCAGGGGACTTTTGCTAATTAGTAGCAATAAAGCAGACTAAGACGCTTAGT
>JAHEBB010000698.1 GCA_024642575.1 Trueperaceae bacterium
AATTAAAAGAGAACCTTCTGCCATGCGTTTTTTGGTTTCGTGAATATCAATTTCGGGGATTTGACTCATGAGAACTATTCTAGCAGGCAGAGTTTTAAGTTATAGCAATGGTAACTGCAAAATCACTCTTCCTTCCCAGTACCTTGTCCAGCATGAAATGATGGCGAAGAGGAAGAAATCAGGCAGCAAAACCAAGTTCAAGAGCAGGCTCTGAGGCAGCTAATGTTTCTTGCTCACCATCAAATTTTCGTTTATATACTCGCTTTGGTGTTTGATTCCTTATCAAACGCTCTATACCTTCTTCATAAAAGCGTTTTCGCACTCGTTCTACAGTTGCTTGTCCCACCATCACTTCTTTGGCTATCGTTTTATCATGCATGCCTTCATCTGCTTTTAGCACAATGGCTATGCGTTTTAGTATTCGTGCTGAGTTTTGTCCTGAACTAAGTTGTTTCTTGAGCATATCTCTCGTTGTTTTATTTAAACTGACCTCGGCAAGCAGAGATTATTCTCAAAGCTATAGCAATTTTTGTTCCTATTCGCCATTTGATTATAAGCAGTCACAGCATTCGCTATGCCGAACAAGGTATTGATGTAGGTCGCTGGGTTGACGAAGCTTTTATTGACAAGCGTCTTTATTTTACGGAGACTTGGATGAAAGAAAATAATCTTCTATCAGGCTAAGTAAATTCTTTAAAGTCATGAGGGGTTAAGTCGTAGGTTTTAAGCCTCACTTTTTAAAGTAATTGACGCAAGCATCTATAAGTACTCTGGTCACAGGCTCGAGCGAATCAATCTCGACATATTCATTGCATTCGTGCGCCCCATCCCCCCTTGGCCCAAACGTCAAACAAGGAATATTTCCTTGAGGCATATAAATATTGGCATCGGTAATACCCTTTAAAAAACGGTAGTGGGCAGGCGTGCCTATATGCTGCTCATACGCCTTGTCAAAACTCGTTTTAAGTTTGGCATGCTCATCAAGTAGATAGGGGTCATAGTAAGGGTCTAAGATGTCTATGCTTACCTGAGCTTGCAAATCCAGTGAATTAAGCAGGGCTTGCATGTCTGCTATAGCGGTTTCTTTGGTTTCACCGGGCATCGTCAATCTTGAAATGATGACTTCGCAGTTTTCAGGCACGACCACTGCATATTCTTTATAGCCGCCTTCAATTTTTAAGGTTGAGTAATTGCCTTGACCATAAAGGGCATGGTTAAAAAGATTCAGACCTTCTAGGGCAGCCAGCAGTTTGCCAGCTTCTTCTACGGCATTTACGCCCCTTTCGGGGTAAAACCCATGCGACATTTTGCCGTGAAAGCTTAGCTTGTAAAGGATTTTTCCTGTTAGACCAATGGGTAAGGGTGACTTTGTGCTGCCCCAAAACGGCTCAGTAATAAACATGCCTGCACTATGCTTGTACTCAGTTTCCAAAAGTGCCTTAGCGCCAAGTCCATAGCCTTCTTCATCAACGGTGGCAGCAAAAGCAATTTTGCCGAGTTTGCCGTGTAAGCTTTTGTCTTCGACCAGTGTTTTAAAGGCCATAAATGCGCAGACCAGCCCTGACTTCATGTCATAAGAACCCAGTCCGTAGAGTTTGCCGTCTTTTTCAACGGCTTTGAGCGGGTCGGTTTGCCAGTTATCGGCTATGTCTACGGTATCTAGGTGACCTGTCAGTAAAAGCATCTCATCGGAGGGGCCAAGGTCGGCTTTAGCGTAGACATTGGGGCGACCAGGGGCGACTTCATGCCATTCAGGCTCGAGCCCTAACTTGCGTATCTCATCAGCAAAAAAGGCTGCAAGTTTTTCTTCATGAGGCGTAATCGAATTAATTTCAATCGTCTGCTTGAGCATGGTCATAAGGTAGACAGTATCTAGGTTCATTACTAACTCCAAAAACTAAGAAAATAGACGGTGTACCAGATTTTGTGTATTCACTGAGATGAAGCCTCACTCTAACTGGGTTTACCCTGCTCCCCACACAAAATCGGATACCTTAAAAAAAGTACCCCTATCTTATGACAAAATTACTGCTGCATGAAAGCTTATAAATGTCGAATAAAAAGAATTCTGCTCGAGCTTTGCGGACTAGCTTATAGAGGCTCGAGCAGAATTTGAAAGGGTGATCGCTTTGATAAATCACCAAGATTTCAGAGGGTTAAATTTAAATTCCAGGAAATAAAGGACGCCACCAAGGAATGCCGTAAGCAATCAAAAGCCCAGCCAGCACGTAGCCGACACTAGCACGAATAAATTTGTCTCTATCTGTTTTAGCTCTTTTGGCAAGCGAATAGCCAAGTTGGGCAGCCAGAAGAGCCAAAATCATAATGCTTAAGTGCTCAACGGCAAAAAACCGTAATTGGCTGTTACCCATAACGGTTGCCATATCGCCCGAACTAAGCAGTTTGGCACCCATCGGGCTTATGAAATAAAGTATCAGACCAATGACAAATTGAAGATTAAGGGCACTGGTAAAAATAAGACCAGCGCGTTGCTCATTGACGCCCCAATTGGCTTTGCTGAAAAAGCCTTTAACTGCTAAGACAATGGCGTAGATGCCGCCCAAGAGGACAATCCAGCGAAGAATGTT
>JAHEBB010000199.1 GCA_024642575.1 Trueperaceae bacterium
CTGTGACAAAAGCGCTCGAGCGAGACGTTTGGCATATAGACCTACCCGAACAGGCAGATTTTTTAACCAAGCTAAAACATCTGACCTTTTTGCACCCTTATTTGGGTCAGGCGCGTTCGGTAAGTGAAGCCGCAGATCTGGCTGAGGTCAAACTCAATCAGATGCACTACTTCACCAAGAAAATGCTCGAGCTGGGTCTGATAGAAATTGTCAATACCGAAAAACAAAAAGGTCGCACTATTCAATACTACAAAACGGTAGCACGTGAACTTTTTGTACCTTTAAGCAATACGCCGTTTATCAATATAGCGGACTATTTTAAAGAAGTGGCTACCTCTTTACTTGATGAGCAAGTGAGCCATCAACTTAATTCTCTAAAGCGGTTGCAAGATGTGCAAATGGGCTTTTGGATCTTTTTTGATGCCACCATCAAATCGGTTATGTTTCGCTTGACCTCTGAAGAAGTTGTCCATGAAACAAATACCACAGAACTCAGGTTGCCCTTTGTTATGTCATCAGGGCGGATTCGACTGAGTAAAGAAAAGGCCGAACAGGCACGCTATCACCTTAAACAAATTCAACAACTCAGTGAAGATGCCGAGGGTGAATATTATCTTTACCGCTTTGTGCTTACCCCTGAAACTAACTAAAACAGCCTGAAACGCTCATAAGACGCAAACCTTCGTAAGACTTATGTCATAGCCCATTGCCTATGCTGGCGTTTGCGTTTTGGAGATGTTTATGAAGCTGAGAAACCTAACCACTTTAACGGTATTGCTTATGTTGGCTTTACTTGGCTGCTCGAGCGGTGGCGGCAAGCCTGATCCTCAGCCCAATCCTAATCCTCAAGAAAAGCCCAAAGATTACACCTATTTAGCCGTTATTGATATTAATGCGACGCAATCAAAAGAACAACTTGCCAGTAACTATCAGGGTGATGTGCTGGTCTATCACCCTGATGACGGATTTGCCATTGTTGGGCTAAGCTCAAAACCCGAAGCTAACAGTTTTGAAAGCCTTAAAGAAAATGGTCTTTACAGTACGGTTTATGGTAGCGGTTTTAGCGCCTGGGCAGGGGTTGGCGTACCTGGGCTGGCGGCTGGAGTGCCTGGGCAGGAGGCACAACTAGTGAAACGACCTTTACTGAAAATGACGTTTTTTGGTCTCAAATTAACTTAGCTGAAGGTCAGAAATTAGCCCCCAAACTGGGTGAAGGGGTAACTGTAGCTGTGATTGATACGGGCGTAGATTATGACCATCCTGGCTTAGAAGGTCATATGGCACCTGCAGTTAAGTGGAAAGATTTTGTTGACTACGACGTTTTTCCTCAAGAGGAGGCGGGTACTTTTAAAGGTCATGGTACTGCGGTTGCAGGGCTTATTATTCAAGTTGCACCCAAAGCCAAAATCTTACCGATTCGGGTTTTAAATGGTGAAGGACAAGGCGATCTGGTTGGGGTCATCCAGGGCATTGATCATGCGATTATGATGGGCGCTGATATTATCAATTTATCTTTAGGGGCAGAGGGTACGATTGACGCGCTCGAGCGCATGATTAGCTACGCGCGTGAAAAAGGCATTCCTATGGTTGCCAGTGTGGGTAACCGAGGTGAAGAAGCGATTAGCCACCCTGCCAACTGGGACAGCTTTTTAAATTATCTTGATAATCAGGGGCAAATTAGTAGCGACTTACTCTTAAACCGAGACCGCGCAACGGTGGTAACTGCGGTGAGCAGTGTCAATAGTTTAGGGGAAAAATCAGGCTTTTCTAACTATGGCCCTGTTCATATTGCAGCACCTGGGGAAGGTGTTTTAACCCTTTACCCTGATGATCAGATTGTCTCAGTAAGTGGCACTTCTTTCTCTGCGGCGATTGTTTCAGGAACCTACGCTCTTGCCAAAGCTCAAAACCCAAAATTGCAACTCTCTGCTTATGCTGCCAGTCTGATTGTTAGCTCAAAAGCCTCCTGGACTCCAGATGATGCTCACTATGAAAGTTATTACAAGTGGCTAGGTGGCGTGCTGGATGTTAAGCAGTTTTTGCAAGTAACACCTCTGACTCATTTCTTTTTAAACTACCTTGATAGCTTTTCGGTCATTCCTAATATTGGTCTAGACCCTGCAACTTGTGACCTAGAAGGTAGCCTACGCTCTGAGCTAAGCCAAGAAACCACTCGAGTGCTCATTAATAATATGTCTGACGCAGCCCATAAGGTCTACCGTCTAAATGAACTCGGCGAGCGTGAGCTAGTCACAGAGATTTCAGCGCAAAGAATTTGGCGTTCGGTAGGGCATAGTAAGGATACCTGGCTCATTGCCAATGAAGCTGGTGAGTGTCAGGGCATTATTACAAATCCATTGCTTTTATCCTTTGTCGTTATTGGTAATTTTTAAGACCAAAGTAAAGTCTTTCTTAGCTATAAAGGCAAATGCTCTGGTATAACTAAGCCTTGTGCAAAACCTTCGCCTTTTTTCAGCTCAGGCTAAAGCCAGTTTCGATAAGCTTCAGCAAAGTTTAAAACCTGCCCTTAAGGGCTTAACGAAACGTGACAAAGAACTGTTTTTAATCAGGCTCGAGCGTTACTTTCAAAACTTGTTTGATGGTCTTTACCCCATTTATGGTCATCGACCTGACTTTGATGGCTTTTTGAGCCGTCTTGTTGGCCTGATGGCGAGCTACTACCGTGAGCGCCCCGAAGACTTGAAAGCATTAGATTTTGAGCGCGACCTAACCCCCGATTGGTTTCAGCGTGAAACGATGGTGGGTTACGTCTTTTATGTGGAGCGGTTTGCTGATTCTATTAAAGGCATTTTAGATAAGCTTGATTACCTTGAAGAACTCGGTGTGACCTATTTGCACCTGATGAAAGTGATTAAACCTCGCGAAGGTGAAAATGATGGGGGATACGCGGTCTTAGACTACCGTGCTGTCGATGAAGCGCTGGGCACCGAAGATGACCTTGAAGAGCTGTGCCGAAGCTTACGTGAACGGGGCATAAGTGTTTGTATTGATGTTGTCTTAAATCACTGCGCCAAAGATCATGATTGGGCGAAAAAAGCACTGGCTGGCGAAAAAAAGTATCAAGATTATTTTTATATGTTTCCTGACCGCACCCTGCCCGACGAATACGAAAAAACCCTGCCAGAAATTTTTCCTGATTTTGCGCCAGGTAACTTTAGCTACTATAAAGAAATTAAGCAATGGGTCTGGACAACCTTTTACGAATTCCAGTGGGATTTAAATTGGACAAACCCCGAGCTCTTTTTGGAAATTGTCGAGATCATGCTTTACTGGGCAAATAAAGGGGTAGAGGTTTTTCGCTTAGATGCCGTGGCTTTTATGTGGAAACGCCTGGGAACCAATTCGCAAAACCAGATGGAAGTTTTTGATTTGCTTCAAGCTTTGCGTAGTTGCTCACGCATTGCTACTGCTGCCGTTGCACATAAAGCCGAAGCAATTGTTTCACCTGATGATCTCATTAAGTACTTTGGGGTTGGTAAACACCACGGCAAGGTTTCAAATATTGCTTATCACAATAGCCTGATGGTGCAGTACTGGTCGGCAATGGCCAGTCGTGATACAAGGCTGATGACGCAAACGCTCCGTGAGTTTCCGCGCACGCCAAGCTCCATTGCCTGGGGTACCTATATTCGCTGTCATGATGATATTGGTTGGGCAGTTACCGATGAGGATGCAGCAGCTGTCGGTTTAGATGGTTTTTTGCACCGCAAGTTTTTGAGTGACTACTATTCAGGTGAGTTTGAAGGCTCTCCTGCTAAAGGTGCTGTATTTCAATTTAACCCTGTGACCCAAGATCGGCGCATTTCGGGGAGTTTTGCCAGTCTGGCAGGCTTAGAAAAAGGGCAGGGGCTAGCTGACCCAGCCTTAATAGGTCAAAGTATTGAGCGGATACTTTTGGGTTATGCACTGATGTGTGGTTATGGCGGCATTCCGCTGCTTTATATGGGCGATGAATTGGGTTTAAGCAATGACACTTCGTATCTAAAAGATAAAGATTTGGCGAGGGATAATCGCTGGATGCATCGACCCCCGATGGACTGGAAAAAGGCAAAGAAACGCCATAAAGAGGGCAGTATCGAGGCTCGTCTTTTTCAAGGTGTGCTGAGTATTGTTAGAGCCAGAAAGCGCACGCCGCATCTTAATATTAGCTATGAATCGCTGGTTTTAGATACAGGGCATCCTCATGTTTTTGTCTACCGCCGCATGCACCCACTCGGAACCTTTTTAGGTATCTACAATTTTAGTGAGCATTCGCAGCGAATTAGCGCCGAGCTTTGTTATGAGCATCATCTCTTTGAGCCGTTTGACCAACTAGCTGAGCATTTTGTGACCGTTACAGATGGCTATATTTATCTTAAGCCTTATGACCGTTTATGGCTTATTTAAGATGTTCGCGGCCTGATTTAAAGCTTCTCTTAACCCCTCGAGCCTAGTTCCTGCCCCTTGCGCTCTATCGGCTTTGCCACCACCGCGCCCATCAATTAGGGGCAAAACGCTTTTTAAAAGCTCATTTATCGGGTAGCTGGCCGTTTCACTTCGGCAAAAAAGTAGACTGGCTTTTTCGTTAGATTTTAAGCCTAAAAGGGCGTAGTCAAGCTCTTTTGTTAGGGCTTGAGCTAAATGATTCAGTAAGGCTTCGTCATTTTCTTCAAGAACATAGAGGGCAATGGTTTCTTTTTTGTTTTTGGTTTCAGTGATGAGTTCTTTGGCAAGATAATTGGCTTTATCATTTTGTAAGTCTTTAAGTTTTAATTTGGTTTCATAGAGGTCTTGACTCAATGCTTCAACTCGAGCGGGTAAATCAAGAACCTGAGAACTAAATTTTTGCGAAAGTTGGCTACTGATCTCATGTTTTTCGCGGTAATCTTCTAAAGCTTCAAGACCTGCTTTGAAATAAACGCGGCTAAGCCCCCCGCGAATGCGCTCGAGCCTTAAGACTTTTATGGGTGCGACTTCAGCAGTACTCCGAACATGCGTTCCCCCGCAAGCTGATAATTCAAAGTCACCCATTTCAACCAGGCGTATTTGCCCCGAAACTTTGGGGGGGCGGCGTAGCGGAAAGTTCGCAATATCTTTTTCAGCTACCTCAAAAGCTCGAATGGGCATATTTTGATAGGCAATCTCATTGACCAGCTCTTCAGCTTTTATGAGATCAGTCATTTCTGGATTAGCAGCAAAATCTACGGTGCAGGTTTCCGAAGTCAAGCTAACGGCTTTGGTTTCAAACTCAGCATTTACTTTTAGCAATGCTTGCGAAAGCAGGTGCTGGGCACTATGGCGCTGCATATGCCTGAAACGTCTTGACCAGTCAATGCAACCTTCCACCGTGTCAGCAACGTTCAAGTTATCCTCTTCAAGCTGATGCCAAACTAAGTTATCTTCTTTTTCTACATCGCTAACTCGCAAATCATTAAGCCTGCCTGTATCAAAAAGCTGCCCACCTGAAGTTGGGTAAAAGGCCGATTCAGAAAGGGCGACCCAGGGTTTATCTTTACGAATCTCTTTGGCGATTACTTGACTTTTAAAGGTTTGAAGGTAGCTGTCTGCTTGCTCGAGCCTTTTGGTTTTCACAGGTTTAAGTCTAACAGTTTAGCCACTTGTTAAAGCTAGAAGAGTATCCTTTTCAAAAGCCTCCAGATTTTGACTGTTAATAAAAACTGTTTCGATATAAACCGCTGGTGCAACCGAGTCACCCTTTAAGATTTTCAGGGCCAGATTAATAATTTTTTCGCCGTAGCGCTCAGGGTTAAATGAGCTCGAGCCTATAATGTGCGGATTACCCTTCCTGATTTCATCACGAATGCGGCGATCAGCGCCTTGACCTACAATCACGGCCTCTTGCTTGGGGGAAAACTCTTGCAAAGCCCTGCTAGCACCTAGTGCAGCGTCATCGTTAAAACTAATAAAGGCAAGTTTGTCTGTTTTGTCAAGCTTTTTTAAGGCCCTTGCGCTTTGTTCGTAGCTTTTTTCAGTAGTGTTACCGCTATCTAAAACCAGCCTTTTTTCTAGCGCAATCTCGCCGATAATTTCTTCTATGCCGTGTAATTGCCCTTGAATGCGAGCGGCAGGTAAGGGGCCAGCACGTTTTTCCTCTAAGATAATCAGGGTATCAAGCTTGCCTTGCCAGTGCTCTTTTATCCAGAGACCTAAGGCTCGACCTGCTTTATGTCCCGATTTGTAATTATCTACCCCAAAAAAGGTAGCTCCAACCATCGGTATATCAACGGCAATGACTGGGATTTCGTGATCTCTAAAGCGGTTCATCAGTAAATTACCAATTGTTTCATCAATCTGGTATTCAATAACCAGATCAAGTTTTTGCTCGATAAATTCATCGGCAACCTGCACTGCTCTGTCACTTTTTAAATCATTGTCAGCGATGACCAGGTCAACATGGCTGTAGGCTTTAACTGCACGCTCGAGCCCGCGCCTAACATCGATAGCAAAGGGCATTTTTTCACTCAAATTAGCGAAGCCAATCTTGTAGTGTTTTTTAGCTTCGCTTTGAGGACTAAGTGATTGTACGGTGTGTTCACCACAAATGGTCAAACTGACGTTGGCATGTTGTAAGGTGCGAATAATTTCGGAGCTAATGCCGTCATCGCTAACAATATGATCAATTTGACTGAGCTGAGCAAAAGGTTTTAAACCAACGCGGTCAAATTTGCTTGAATCGAGGAGGGCAACAACATTTAGAGCGGAACTCACCACCTGCTCTTTAAAGGCGGCTTCATCTAAGTCGGCTTCCATAAGACCAGCCTCGAGCGAAAAGCCTGCACAAGAAACAAAAGCAGTGCCAATATGCAGGGTCTTAAGCACATCCTGACTAATGCTGCCAATGACAGCGCTACCGTCTTGTTTTAAGATGCCCCCGACCAAGATCACCGTTTTACTGGGGTCATGAGCCAAAATTTGGGCGGTTTCAAGCTGATTGGTAAGTACGGTTAACTTGCGTCTTTCCTGCAAAAAAGGTGCCATGTGCAAAACGGTGCTGCTAGCATCAAGCAAAATGACATCCCCATCATTAATCAGTTCAGCAGCCCACCGAGCAATGCGTTTTTTTTCTTGAATATTTATCTGGGCGCGGGTATTGCTTAGTGGGTAAACGGCAGGGCCGTTTTTAGGAATAGCACCACCACGCACGCGTTTAAGTACATTTTGCTCTTCTAGTGTGCTTAGATCATTGCGAATTGTGCCTTCTGATACATCAAAGAGCTGAGTCAGGTCACTAACCTTGAGGCTCGAGCGCTCGCTAAGTAATTTAAGAATGGCTTGATGACGGTCGTAGGTTGTCATGACGCTCCACAGTATAGTGAATTTAGCATCCTTGTTGAAAATTGACAATTGCTTGTCGAGCCATTATACTTTCAACAAGTTTCAACAAGTTTCAACAAGTTTCGGTAAAACCTTAAGCCTGATTGCTTTGGTTTTCTAGTAAACTTTAAGAAACCTATTGCCGAAGTGTTGTTTCGGCTGACTGGGCGTTTTGCCTTGAAAAAGCCATAAACATCTATAAAGGAGGTTGAGTTTAAAAACGTTTAAAAGTCCCCAATTTTTCATTCAAATAGCTAGCCAATCAAATAGCTCAAGGAGATTTACATGAAGATGCGCCCCTTTTTATTAAGCCTAGTGCTTGCTCTTGTAACAGGGCTGAGTTTTGCCCAAGAATGTACAACGGCAAAAGATAGTTACACCATTGGTTTTGCAAACTTAACTGAAGACATAGTCTTTACCCAACTTGTCCGTGAAAGTATTGTTAGTGCTGCTGAAGCCATGGGCAATGTTGAGATTGTACTTGCTGATAACAAACTTGATGGGGCTACTGCTTTATCAAACACGGAAAACTTTATTACTCAAGGCGTTGATGGCATTATTCATTTCCAGACCGATGAAGCATTTGGTAATGTCATTATGGCCAGAGCCCGTAATGCAGGTATTCCTGTTATGGCCATTGATATTCCTATGCCGGGTGCGGTTTTCTTTGGTGCAGATAACTACAATGCAGGTCGCTTAGCGGGTGAAGCTTTAGGTAACTGGGTAAATGCAAATTGGGATGGTGCAGCTGATGCTATGTTGGTGCTCGAGCTGCCTCAATCGGGTCCAATTCCTGCTGCGCGTATGCAAGGTATGTTGGATGGCTACCAAGATACCGCTACAACCAAATTGACCGATGATCAAATTTACCGCTTAGATAGCAAAAATACCCAAGAAGAGTCTTTCCGCGTAGTGGGTGATACCTTACCTTCGATTCCAGATGCGACCAAAATCGTAGCTATTACCATTAATGACGGTACGGCACTTGGCACGATTGCCGCTGCTGAAGCTGCAGGTCGTAAAGATCAGATCATGGTTGTTGGTCAGGGTGCCGACCCAAGTGGTCAAGAGGAAATCATTAAAGAGGATAGCCGTTACTTGGGCGCTACAGGTTACTTTCCAGAAAAATATGGCGACAAGTTACTGCCTGCTATGATTGATATTCTTGAGTGCCGGCCCGTAGCCCCTGCAATTTATCAAGACCATGTCTTTATTACGAAGGAAAACCTCTGCGAATTTTACGCAGATGAGCAAGCTGCTTTCTGCAAACCCTAAAATGACACGCAGGGCGCTTTAAAGCGCCCTGCAACTTTTTATTTTATAGGATATTATCTTGACTTCTACTATTTCCCCCAAAAAACGAAGCTGGCTAAAAGGCGACAGTATTACAACGATTAGTTTGCTGCTGAGCTTTATAGTGCTTTGCATATTTTTTGCTACCCAAACCGAATTTTTTTTAAGCACTGCCAATGCTGCTAATCTAGCGCGTACGTTGGCAGTTGTCGGCATTTGTTCTATAGGTATGACCTTGGTGCTTATTTCGGGCGGGGTGGATATTTCGGTAGGTTCAGTAGCTGCTTTATCTGGGGTACTGGCAAGTTTGTTCTGGCTCGAGTTCCATATTCCTTTAGGCTTAAGTACCTTTCTTGCTCTGCTATGTTGCACACTGGTCGGGCTTCTTAATGGCTTGATTATTACTGTTTTAAAAATTAATCCACTGATTACCACGCTGGCAACTTTTTCGATTGTTCGGGGATTGGCGTTTGTAATTAGTGAAGGGCAGACTAATCAGCTAAACAATGCTGCTTTTACCTATATTGGTCGAGGTAGTCTTTTAGGGTTGCCGTTTTCGCTTATTTTAATGTTGGTTCTTTATGGATTGTTTGCCTTTGTGTTGCGCTCGAGCGCCTTTGGGCGCAACCTGTATGCCATTGGGGGGAGCCCTGAAAAAAGCCGTTTGGCAGGCATAAATGTTAATAGGCATTTACTGATTGTCTATACGGTGTGTTCGTTTCTGGCAGGTCTCTCTGGCATCATTATTGCAGCGCAACTTGCCTCGAGCGCGCCAAGGGCTGCAACGGGGCTCGAGTTCACTGTTATCACTGCTGTTGTATTAGGGGGCACCAGTTTAGCTGGCGGTAAGGGTAGTCTTTTGGGTACCCTAGTTG
>JAHEBB010000699.1 GCA_024642575.1 Trueperaceae bacterium
ACGGTAACGGGCATAAATCAAAATCCTAGTGCGGATATTATTGAGCCCCTTGCTTCCGATACTATTTATGCAGGCAGTACACATGTCTTTTTTAAGGGAAAAGGTTTAGATGGCGATGGCGTTTTCCCGAGCGAGTTAGCTTGCTCGAGCCTTTCCTGGAAGAGTAGCAATGCCAATGACACACTTGGCACAGGTTGCGGTTTTGATACGGTCTTCCAGAGCAATGGTCAAAGGACGATTTCACTTACTGCCACAGATGCTCATGGCGCAAAAGGCACAGACAGCGTTACGATTAATGTGCAGGCTTTACCACCGAGTGGCCCGCCCGTCGTGACCATGACGACACCAGCTGCAGACACTCAGTTTGATGCCGGTGCTAAAGTACGCCTTGCTTATCTTTTTAGTGATCCGGGTGCTACCCCGACCAGTACTTACACTGTTGTCTGGTCAATAAAAACGCTGCCCAGTGGTACGGCGCAGATAATTACACCTCAAACCTGTCAAAGCCTTCGGGGCAGCTATGCGTGCTTTATTCCCAGTGACTATGGCTACGGCAATAACGGCGTGAAGTTTGTTGAACTAAAGCTTTCAATCACAGACCCTGAGGCTCTTACAGGTACTGACAGTGTGCAAATTGGCATTGGTCTGGTGCCCTAATATGAAAACCTTCTTAAATCTGAAAGTCTATTTAAGACCAGGCATACTCTTGCTGTTACTAAGCTTGCTGTTATTAAACCTTGTGGCTTGTGGTAGCAGCAAGCTCTCTCAACCGAGTAACACCTGGGATAAAGGTACTTGGGACAGTACTACTTGGCAATAGGTTCAATTCTTTAGCTAGAACCACGTCCGTTTTTGTGCGCCTGATTTAGTTCAGGAAAACCTCAAAATACTCTGAAAGAAAAATACTGTATAAGGAGACAGCCATGCGAAAGGCAAATCTGCAAAAGTATCTAAAACTTGCCAGTGTACTTATCAGCCTCATAATGATTAGTTTGCTAGCTCAGGCGGAAGTAAGCTTGCCTTACACTTTTAAAGCAGGTGACCCCATCAGAAGTGCTGAGGTCAATGCGAACTTTAGCGCGCTGAGCAGTGGGCTAAATGATCTGAGCGCTAAGCTCATCACCAAGCAAAATAGTGTAAGCGGCAAATGCAACGACGGTAGCGCCATTAAAGAAATTAAAGACGATGGCAGCGTTGTTTGTGAAGTGGATGATATTGGTTCAAATGGCGTTGGTTATACAGCAGGAAACGGTTTAAGCCTGACGGGTAGCGAACTTAGCATTAACGCCCAAGAAACCCAAAAACGTGTTGCTGGTCTGTGCCCCAGTGGCAGTTCCATAAGAGAAATAAAGTTAGATGGCACGGTAACCTGTGAAACGGATGATGTAGCGGCTGGTGGGCAAACCTACAGCGCAGGTACAGGCTTAAGTTTGACAGCTGACACTTTCTCGCTAGCAGATAACGGCGTAGGCACCAGCCAATTAAAAAACGATGCCGTCACGGTAGATAAGCTAGCTTTGCCCTTAGTCATCTCGGTAATTTCAAATAGCTCTGCGGCTATAGCTGTAAGTAATGTCAATATCGGACTTGCAGCGCGTAGTACAGGAACACACGGACTTTACGGCGAAACCTTGAGCACATCTGCGGGTGCCACAGGCGTAACGGGTATTCGCAAAGGTTCTGGTGCCAATGGTGCAGGGGTGCAAGGCTTTCATGAAGGAAGTGGACAGGGCGTTTATGGCTTCTCTTCAGGAGGGGTAGGCATTTTTGGTAGCAGTAGTACAGGCAAAGCTGGACAGTTTGATGGCGAGGTACTGGTTACAGGTAAACTAACCAGCCGCTTTGGCTCTGCTAGTGCAGAGCTTAGGGCTATTCCTATGGCTTACGGCAACATAGGCGCAAGCGGTAACGCTATTGGAAACACGCCTAATGTGAGTAGCACCCGCCTTGGCGAGGGCAGTTACCGTGTCAGTATTGGCGAGGCGATTACGACAAGTCATACCATTGTGCTCAGTAGTACCCAAGCCTGCGACAGTCCTGGGCCACATCTTGCTAATAGCGCGGGCGGCAACTCTTTAGGCTTTTTGGTAAGCACTTATAGATTAGACGGTACGCAAGAAGACTGTGCCTTTAGCTTTGTGGTCTTTCGACCTTAGGCCATAGGAGGAGAGTATGGAACAAAAGAGAGTTTACTTTGAACTATGGATAGACCCTGAAACTCGTGAGCAAGCTTGGCACGCTACGCTCAGCCATGAAACACAGGAAAAGCTCGAGTTTACAAACCCGCTCGAGCTAATTAGGTACTTGGCATACGTTACAAAAACTGAGAAACCTACAAAGGGGCTACGTTAAAGGGGTACTTAAGGCTAAGTCACGCTCGAGCTTGCCAGGCATTTGGCGAGTCTGATTAAGGGTGAGAAGCGAAAAAAAGTATTCGCTAGAATCATTTAGGGAGCCTGTTGAGGCTCCCTAAACTCGTCATTAAAAATGTTTAAGATTTGCTTATGCGTGAACAGCTTGGGCCACATCAGGTAAAAGTTTGCGTAATTTAAACCTGGCTCTACCCAAGGTAGCTAAAGAATC
>JAHEBB010000700.1 GCA_024642575.1 Trueperaceae bacterium
AGCAGAAACGGCATTAAAGTAGGAAAAGGGCGCAAGATTTAGGTCGCCTTTGGCAGATTGGCTCGAGACCCAGGCGATAGGTCGAGGCACAATACTTCCTGTCATGAGCTTGTAAATGTCTCGTGTTTGTAGTTCAGTTAATACAAATTCCATAACCAATCATTTCACATCCATCTGCCTTTGAACTATATGCATAACCACCATAAGCATTCTTTCCATCAAATGTTGATACCGATAAATCCTAATCATTAAATATGAAGAAACAGTTTTTAGCCTTATTTTGGTGATCTAAGAGTTTCAGATAGGTTCTTCTTTTAGGTTATTTGTGATTTAAATCTACCATGTTGCCCTAAGGACTCTAATTGCAAGCTACCTATAAAATCTTTTTAGGAGCTACTATGCATTAAACTAAGTTATGGAGGCATTTCATGGATTATGACCTTATTGTGATTGGTTCTGGCCCAGGGGGTTATCACGCTGCCATTCGTGCAGCCCAACTTGGCCTTAAAACTGCTTGTGTCGAGAAAGAGAGCGTTGGCGGTGTCTGTTTAAATATTGGTTGTATCCCTACCAAAGCGCTTCTTCATGTCGCAGAAGACCTTCGTGAAGCCAAACATGCCAAAGACTACGGTATTGATTTTGGAGAGCCAAAGGTTGATCTAAAAGCGGTTATGAAATGGAAAGACGGCGTCGTCAAAAAAATGACAGGCGGCGTGAACATGCTTTTTAAAGGCAATAAAATTGATTTGCTTAGTGGCGAAGGCAAGTTCGTTGACAAAAATACTATTGCCGTTGGGGATAAAAAATATAAAGCGGAAAAGTTTATCGTTGCGACAGGCTCGAGCCCGATTGTGATTCCAGGCTTTGAGCCCGATGGCGAAACAATTGTTGATAGTACAGGTGCACTTATAGTCAGCGAAGTTCCGAAACGTTTTATGGCGATTGGCGGCAGCGCTATAGGGCTCGAGTTTTGCGATGTTTACCATGCCTTAGGTTCTGAAACAACCGTGGTAGAGCTTATGGATCGTATCGTTCCCCTTGCAGACATCGACGCTTCAAAAGAACTGCACAAATCGTTCGAAAAGCGCGGCATAAAAATCAAAACCTCAACCAAAGCTGTCAGTCAGAAAAAAACAAAAAAAGGCATTGAAGTTACGCTCGAGGATAAAGCAGGCAAACAAGAAGTTATCATGGTGGATAAACTACTGGTTGCAGTCGGTAGACGACCCAATGGTGGCGGGCTTGGGCTCGAGGCGCTTGGCATTTCAGTTGAGCGTGGTTATGTGTCACCCGTCAATGAGCACATGCAAACGGCACTCCCAAACATCTATACCATTGGCGATGTTGCCAGAGGACCTTTACTAGCGCACAAGGCTATGAAAGAAGGCATCGTAGCTGCCGAGCATGCAGCGGGTAAACCAAGCGCCTATGACACCATTGTGCCTAGCGTCATTTACACCAGTCCAGAGTTAGCCAGTGTTGGCATGACCGAAGAAGAAGCAAAAGCAGCAGGTCATAAAGTCAAAATAGGTAAATTTCCTCTTTCAGCGTCTGGTCGCGCAACGACCCTTGGTGTCAATGATGGTTTGGTAAAAGTTATTGGCGATGAGGAAACCGATTTGCTTTTAGGCTTTCACATGGTAGGCCCCAGTGCAGGCGATATGGTTTCTGAAGCAGCACTAGCCATTGAAATGGGCGCAACCTTAGAAGACATTTCTTTAACCCAACACGCTCACCCCACCATTGCCGAAAGTTTTATGGAAGCAGCCGAGCACGCGCTTGGTCACGCAATCCATATATCTAACCGTAAACGTAACTAGCAAAATTGTTTTCTCAAAAAAACAGAGGGCAAGAAAACCAATTCTTGCCCTCTGTTTTTACTCATTTACCTTATTAGGTTGTATAGTCGGCATTTATGCTGACATATTCCTTGCTCAAATCGCAGCCCCATGCGGTAGCAGATGCCTCGCCTGCTGCTAAATCAATGTCAATAACGGCGTCATTAACTTTTAAACTTTGTGAGATTTCCGCAGGGTCAAAGGCTTGGGGTGTTCCCTTATAGACTGTACGCGTTTGCAAATCAATGCGCACATTGGCCATATCAGAAACCGCACCTGAGTAACCAACCGCCACCAAAATCCGACCCCAGTTTGGGTCATTGCCGTGAATGGCTGATTTTACCAACGGGCTTCGAACAACTTCTCTAGCCGCTTTTCGCGCCTCTTCGTCATTGCGTGCCCCTGTAACATTGACGGTTAAAAGCTTGGTTGCGCCTTCGCCGTCTCGAGCGATCTTTTGTGCCAGTTCCTGAGCCACTTCTCTAAGTGCCTCGACAAATTCATCTTCAAGAACTCTGGCCTGGCGGCTCGAGAATACAAACGCCATATCATTTGGGGAAGTATCTCCGTCTACTGTTACCTGATTAAAACTGTGGTTAACGATATCTGGCCAGATTTCTCTTAGCTTTTCTTGAGAAATGATTGCGTCAGTCATAACAAAACCCAGCATGGTAGCCATGTTGGGGTGAATCATTCCAGAGCCTTTACAAACACCCACAATTCGTGCACCCCCGCGTAAAGTCC
>JAHEBB010000701.1 GCA_024642575.1 Trueperaceae bacterium
TCTTGCACCGCAAAGGGAAACTGTGAAGTGACATTTTCCAAAACTTTTTGTGCGGTAAACTCAATCATTTTGCTTAAGGCTTTACCGCCCCATTTCTCTGCTTTAGGTAAGCGCAAATGAATGGTTATGTCAAAGGTATAAGAAACCTGGCTACCCTTGGGTTTGGGTTGCACAATCGCTTCACCTGCAACCTCGGCCCAGCCTGGCTGGTCGGTATCAAGCTCGAGCGCGATGAGCTTGGCACCCTTGGCACTTGGCTCGAGCTGGCTCTTAAAAGCCAAAAGTTGCTGCCCAAAGAGAGCTGCGTTGACAGGTATGCTGGCTGAGACTAAGGTATCGTGGACCTGTAAATCGTCAATAAATGAGGCATTTTTCAGGCTAGCTTTAGCATCACGAACAAATTGCACCGCGTCAGCATAGGGCAAAATCAGATCGAAATTAAAGGAAACGGAGTGGCTGAGTTTCATCAGGGCATTCGACCTACCCATTCTACGCGAATGTCATCGTCTTTCATGGCCGCTTCAATTTCGGCTTCAGTGGCGTTTCTAAGCTTGGGTAAGTCATTAAATAAAGGAACACTACTGGCTAAACCCACACGTATAGTGAGGGGGCTATCATCGCTTAAGCGACCAACGCGCCAAACGAGGCTCGAGGCAAACTGTTCAAAACGCTTTGAATCGATGCCTAAAGTACTAATGGTTTGACCTAGTTTCGTTTCCATAATGACCTTCAAAACGGCTTTACCAGCACGTATCGATACTTAAGTATACTAAACTATTTGCATTTGGCTAGGATAAGTGTGGCACGCAATCTTATGAGAGCATCAAAATAGGCTTCCAATAAGCTAATACACAAAGTTCTTGCTTCTTTTTTGCTAGGGTTAAGCTGATTATGGCAATGGCCCTTGAACCTCAGTCTCCCAAGAAATCTTTGAAAACACATGTCCTAACCTTTTTACAGGGCATTGCCATTGGTAGTGCCAATGCCATTCCAGGTGTTTCAGGTGGTACCCTGGCGCTGGTTTTTGGTATTTATGAACAACTCATTTCCAGTATTAAAGCACTGGCGAACAAGGCATTTTGGCAAGCCCTTGTAAAGCTAAAACTTGCTGATGCCTTTAAAATCGTCAATGGTGGCTTTTTAAGCATTCTAATCTTGGGCGCTTTACTTGCCTTACTTAGCTTGGCAAGGGGGCTCGAGTGGGGCTTTAAAACCTATCCCATTTATATTCTTAGTTTTTTCTTTGGTCTCATCCTGGCTTCGGTATTGCCCGTAAGTCGCTACATTAAAAACTGGCGACCAAGAACACTTATTGCCTTTGCCCTAGGAACGCTGACGGGTTTTATACTGGTTGGTCTTAGCCCCACCCATTTACCAAATACCTGGCCCTTTTTGTTTTTCAGTGGCGCAATTGCTGCTTCTGCCATGATTGTCCCGGGTATTTCAGGCGCATTCATTTTGGTTTTGCTGGGTAATTACGAGTATATTTTAGGAGCCGTTAATCAAAGAGATTTTGGTGCTATAACAATCGTGGGGCTGGGTGCGGTTGTTGGTCTTCTTAGCCTATCTCAACTTTTGAGCTGGCTCTTTAAGCGCTATCATGATACAACATTGGCCCTTTTGGCTGGCTTTATGCTGGGCTCGTTACGCAAAATTTGGCCCTGGAAAACGGGGGGTTTTGAGAGCACTGAAACCCCTGCCAATATCTGGCCACAACTAAGCATTAACGGATCATTAAATTCGGATGCTTTGCTGTCTATTTTGCTTATTATCATTGGCGGCGGTCTTGTTTTGCTTTTAGATTACGTCGGCAAAAAAAGCTCAACTCAGAATTCTTAGCTTATTCTCATAGTTTTATAGTTCTATTCTCAGCTTATTAATCCAGCTATAGCTGCTTTTTCACGCAACTACTCTATGATTTTATGAGAGTACGTGCCTAAATTCACGCTTTTATGAGTGGCACGCATTTTAAACAAAGGAGTTGTTTTGTGAAGAGAGCAAGTATCTTAGTAGCTTTTATTCTAGTCATTGGTTTTGGCGCTAGCCGTTTACTAAGCAGTCAGACCAGTACAGCAGTAGCTCAGGAAGTTGCAACCCTAAACGAACCCGAAGCACTGTTGCAAGATGAAGTAAACACCATTAGTGTCATAGACACCTATGGCCCTAGTGTCGTAGCCGTTAATGTTGAATTACGAGGTCAGCGTCTTGACCCCTTTAGCCAGTTTAACTTTCAGCTTCCTCCCGGTTTTCAGTTACCCCCTGGTTTTCAACTTCCCCAAACAGACCAAAACCAAGATAACCCTCAAGAATTTCGCCGACAGGGTTCAGGGAGTGGGTTTGTGATCTCGAGCAATGGGCATTTGATTACCAATTATCATGTGGTTGAAGGGGCTTTAAAAAGCGCCAGCAGCGAGCTTGATCCAGACGCTCGCATTACAGTGGTTTTTCCCAATAGTGAAGAAGAATTTCCTGTCAAAGTCGTAGGGGTCAATCCAGATGTTGATTTGGCTCTGTTAGAACTCGAGGATGCCAGTAACTTACCTGCTGATATCAAACCCATTCCTTTAGCC
>JAHEBB010000200.1 GCA_024642575.1 Trueperaceae bacterium
CTTGACGCGCCACAACAGGCATGAGCGGATTCATTCATAGCTAAAATTTACCCCAATACGCCTAAAAATTACGTTTGGAACTTGACTCTATTAGAACAATAAAGTGAATTATTTTAGCTTACTAAGGTTTTGAAGTTTGCTCACGAATCAGGCTCGAGCGTAGGTTCATAAGCGACTCGGCATGATTGCTATGGCAGCAAAAAGACCGTAAAATCTTTCTAGCTGCCTAGAATCTCCTAAGATTTAACAAAGGAAGGCAGCAGAATTTTCCTAGCCGGTTAAATACTTCGGGCCATTTTTGCCTAAGACGGTGATTGCGCTACAGGAAAGGTATAAACGCATGAGCAGTCTTGACTTTGACTTTTTAATCGACCATTTACTTGAGCACAACTGGGTTGCACTAGCTCGAGCCTTACCTGAAGAGGTCGTAAAAGCCCTCCGTGAAGAAGCCAAAGCCCTTTGGCAAGCAGGGAATTTTCATAACGCTAAAGTGGGTCGTGAGGGTGAAAAAGTAAAAAGCGAAATTCGTAATGATCACATTCATTGGCTTGATGAAACTAACTTGAGTGATGTTCAAATGTCATATTTCGCAGTCTTAAATGAGATAAAAGATAGGCTTAATCGTGAACTCTTTTTGGGTATCGCCTCTTTTGAAGGGCATTATGCCATCTATCCTGAGGGCTCATTTTATAAAGCCCACCTTGACCGATTTCAAGATGCGGATGAACGTGTCTTATCTTGTATTCTTTACTTAAATGATAATTGGCAACCAGATTTTGGGGGTCAGCTTCGGCTTCACCTTGAGGAAAAAACGCTAGATATAGAACCTGAGGGGGGTACCATGGTCATTTTCTATAGTGACCGAGTATTGCATGAGGTTCTCCCTGCAAACGCCGAGCGTTGGAGCCTGACTGGCTGGTTTAGAAGACGTTCGCTTAGAGATCTTTTTTGACCTTAAAAAAAAGAGTGGCTTATAAAATTCGGACAGGCTGAGTGGCTTGCCTGTCCGAAGATCATACCTTAGCAAATTAGGTATGAGGAAGATAAGAATCCCACTGATAGGGTTAATGATTTTTATGAGTAAGCCACTAAAGTAACCTCAATCCCTTTCTTGCAAGGAGATGTGGTTTTAAAAAAGGATTACTGGCTGTTAAAAACAAAAGCCGCGGATGAGACTTGAACTCACGACCTTCGGGTTACGAATCCGATGCTCTACCAGCTGAGCTACCGCGGCAACAATAGACAAACACAATGAAAGACGAAAATAGTTGATTGTTTGCGCGTTAAAAGTATTTACAATCGTGTATTTTCATTCTTTCACTGTGTTGTTGGCGGCCAGGGGCGGGATTGAACCGCCGACACACAATTCATATCGATCGAGGATTCGATTCTGAGAAAATTTGTGCCTGACGCAAAAACTCATTTTCCACCTAACCAAAATCATACGCAGGTGCGCACGACTAGGTATTTTATGCCTTGCCTTAGCTTCTGTCAAGGACTTGTACCATTGACAAAAAATAATACATATCTGTAACAAAGCGGTGTTTTAACGAGCTATTTTTACCCATTCTTTACAATGTACAAAAATACATTTTTTCATACTTGGGTTAGCCACACATTTTAGACCTATACGTTCAGGCAAAGTGATTTAAAAAAGTAAGCTGTTATTTAGACGCACAGAGGTATAGCGTCGATCGCTTAAAAGGCCGCGTAAGCGCCGATTAAGATCATTTGAGAGGGTTTTACTGTGGTTACTAAGGTAACTAGAAATACGGTTGATGCCAAAGCTTTCTTTAAGAGCTCGAGCATAAACTTCAGGCTGAACGTCGTATCTCGAAAACAGCCTTAGCGAGACAGCCTGGCAAGCTGGGAAAAGATGCAAAGACAGGTGACTTTCCTGCAAAACCATAAGAACAGAGCAACCCTCGTCGGCAGAGGCTTTGGGTGTAATAGTAAAGTCTGCCGTGACGTTTGGCTCGAGCATATTAGCTAAATTTTGTAAAAAAGCTTTGGCTTCATCGGAGTCAAGGTTGGCATTTGGGGTACCTAAACCATCGATAATCAAGTAAGAACCATAACCAAGGGTTTCCATCATTCAAAGCCTAACACACTGCCTTAGAATGAGCATTATTTTAAGCTATCAATTTATTTGTTGGGTTAAATTCACGGTTGCTCAAGGGACTATAAAATAGAGTTGAAGGGAAAGATTTTGGTCAAAACTGTTCCTAAAGTTAAAGGGACTATATCTTGCTTAGTCACTTTAGGACAATGATAAATTCCTAGCTGTCTTGAGTCTGAGTCATGATAGGATAGACTATTCGTTCGCGAGTTAGGGTGGGTTGTATGTCTTCGGAAGCAAAAGAGCAAATTAGATCACGCCTCGACATTGCTGATGTCGTAGGAGAGGTTGTTGCTCTAAAGTCTTCAGGCCGAGGTCAACTTAAAGGACTATGCCCTTTCCATAGTGAAAAAACGCCGTCTTTTCATGTGCATCAAGATAAAGGATTTTATTACTGCTTTGGATGTCAGGCTAAAGGAGACATCTTTGATTTTGTCATGCAAACTCAAGGTGTCGATTTTTATTCCGCGATGGAATACCTTGGGGTGCGGGCCGGGGTTGAGGTTACTCCGTCCAGCCCAAAAGACAAAAAATCCCGAGATTTATATGAAGTTAATCAAGTCGCGCTCGAGTTTTATAAAGCTCAACGCAAAAATCATGCCCATGCTCATAACTATTTGCTGGAGCGAAAATTAACGGAAGATTCCATTGATACGTTTGATCTTGGTTTTGCCCCTGAAAGCTGGGATGCGTTTTTAAAATACGCATTGCAAAAAGGACTTGCCGAACATGACCTGATAGCCGCAGGGCTAATCAGACAAAATGACTCGGGGCGTTCCTATGATTATTTTCGTAACCGCATCATTTTCCCCATAAAAGATTACCTAGGTCGTGTGGTTGGTTTTTCAGGCCGTGTGCTGGATAACAGTTTACCTAAATATCTCAATACCGCTGAAACAGATATTTTTAAGAAGGCAGAACTGCTCTATGGTTTAGATACCGCAAAAACGCAAATTCGCTCGAGCGGTGAGTGTTTGATTGTCGAAGGCTATATGGACGTCATTGCCCTTCACCAGACCGGTTTTGCCAATGCGGTTGCGGCCCTTGGTGCTACTTTGACCCCCGAGCAGGCAATGCAATTAAGCCGGCTGGATGTGCAAAAGCTTTATTTGGCTTTTGATGCAGATGAAGCAGGGCAGAGGGCCATTTTGGGTGGGCTCGAGCAATCGGTTGGACGCCAGTTTTTGGTTAAAGCCATTCGAGTACCGCATGGTAAAGACCCAGCAGATGCCGTTTTAGAGGGTCATGTCGAAGATTTTCGTGCGGCTTTAAACCAAGGGCTTTCTGAGGTGGCGTTTCGGTTTCAAAGCGTTCTTGCTAAATATGACAAGTCAACGCTCGAGGGCAAGAAAAATATCTTAAATGATTTGCTACCTGCTTTAAAACCTAGAGATGTGTTTGACCCTGTTGCTCTAGAAATGCGGCGCTTGGTGATTGATCATCTCAAAGTAGAATCAAACCGCTTAGACGAGTGGTTGAGTAGCAAGCGCCAAAGACGTATTGACGATACACAAATTAAGGGAATGCAGCGCAAGAGTCATTCGCATTCGCAAGTTACAGTCATTGAGTTAGAAGTGATTGCGCTTTTGTTGCTCGAGCCTGGGAAACTTAAAGACCGCCTGTACTATGTCGAAGTTTCTTTGCCCCCTGAGGTAGATGATTCGATTTTAAGAGAGTTTCACGAAATCTGCGAACGCTCTAATTATCAGGAGCAGGCAATTTTGCTGCATTACCGTGAGCGGGATGAAGCGCGCATTCTTTTTGAAAGATTGTTCCAACAAAGTGAAGGGGATGAGTACCGTATTGATATTGATGACAATATTGAAAAGTCACTTTCTCGCTTGCGTGAACTTTATATTGATGGTGAAAAAGAAAATCAGCGTTCCCACTTGCTCGAGCGTATGCAAGAAGTTAGCTCTTACTTGACTGACCCTAATTTACCTACTGATAAACTACAAGCCTATTACCGAGAACTTAAAGAAATTAATGCCATGTTATCTGCGAGAGATGCTGAGCGCCGTATGCGCGTACCTGCTAGTTTTAGCCGTCAGACAAAAAAGAAGTCGAGTTTTTAAGCTTCCTTCGACGCGTTCGTAAAAACAAGGCAGCTTCTTGAAATTCCTCTAAAAGCTCTTTTGAAAAATCACGCCTTATCAGGCTATCTGCTAAAGCTTGTGCATCTGCTAACTGTCCTTGCCTGATAAGTCTATCCATTTTGGGAAAAAGCGTTTTGGTATCTTGGGGTTTTTTAGCAATCAAGATACGACCTGCTTCTGAAGGCTCAAGCTTAAGCATGCCTCCACCCAAAGAGTGGCCCTCTAGTTCAACACTCAGCTGGGTGACAGAGCTTTGCCAGAGTAAACAAAGTAATTCGCTATCGGTTCCTTGTTTAAGCTTAAGATGATGCAGACTGTTAGGGGCAGTCGCAGCTATACCGTTTTGTACTAGCTTGACCCGTTCGCCACTCATATAACTTAAATAGGCATCCGCCGCGCTCAGATTGTGTAGTCGGTACCAGGGTGTACGGTTACGACATTTGTAGCCAAGGTGGATTCGCCTAGTTTGACCGTGATTCAAATAAGATGTTAGAACAGCATTTTTGGTCAAAACGGGGGCATCGAGTACATAGCCTGCCATTCCTTCTTGCTCCGCATCAAGCCAGTCATTTTTCGTAAACCTCAGTCCTTTAAAAGAGCCACCTCGGTAAACGGTCTTCTTTAAATGGTTTGCTTTTATGCCCCAGTCATTCACCTGCTGTTGGCTTAAATGAAAAAAGCTATTCGCGCCTGTTACATAGCCATTTTTGACTTGAGATAGCTCATTTAAGCAATAAATGTCTGGGTGCAGTTTTAACGCCTCATAGGCTGCTCTTAAGGAAGGCTTTAGCCAAAAAAAGGGAAAACCACGCTTAACAAAAAGCTGAGATTCAAAGGGTTGCGCCTTAGAAAGATCAATTGAATCTAAAGGCTCCGAGCCAACATCGGTTAGATAGAATTTGCCAGAAGTACCATAATTCTCAGCTAGTAGAAAAATGACCTCTTGACTAATGTCTTCAAAAAGAGGGTTCTGAAAGGTAATTAAGTGAGTGGTTTCAAACCGCTCAGCTAGAAAGTTTAGTAAAGGTTTAGCGTAACTTGCCTGACCTATTTCAAAAGGTACAATTAGGGCTAAGCGACCGCCAGGTTTGAGAAATCGGCAACTATGCAAAACAAAAGGCAGCCAGGTGTTTGCTAGTTTGCTCAGATTCACACCTTGCTCGAGCGCACGCTTTTGTATTAACAGTTTTTGCGAGCTTGACTGTACTTGGGATCTTACAAATGGGGGATTGCCAACGATCGCTGAAACTTGAGATAAGTCCGTTGGCTCGAGCTTGAAAAAATCTGCACAGACAAGCTTAGGGTTTTGGCACTGATTTGCCGCAAAATAGGTGCTTGTTTGATGAAAGGTCTCTGGATCAATTTCAACGCCAATGACTTGCTCTTGGCTTACCTTTACACCCAAAGCTTCAAAAGCTTGAAGGCTCGAGGCTAGGAAAACACCGCCGCCAAAACTAGGATCTAAAACTTTGTCTGTTGTACTGCGAATTGCCCATTTTGAAAGCCACCGCGCCCAGTGAAAATCAGTATAATAAGCGCCTCGGCTTTTGATATTTGGGCTTTTTTGAAACTGCACAGCGGAGTCTACCACTTGCCAAAAAAGCCACAGGCAAAGCATGGGACAATTGTCTCGTTTGACACCTTTGGGGTTTTGTTATCCTTATAAAGGTTAAATCGCGACAAGGCAAAAGTCCTCGAGCGCGTTTTTTTATGCCTCAATGCATTACATCTACAGGCATAGTATTTACGCTATTGTTATGCTTTAAAAGCATGGAAAGGAGGGGCGTTTGGAAGCCAAAGGCGAAAAACTTCTTCAGGATTTGGTTGCGCAGGAAAAAACCTTGCTCAGCAAACTTGATGACGCAAAAGTTCAAGCTGCTAAGATTATTGAAAAGGCTCAGGCTGAGGCTACTTCGGCTATTGCTAAGGCAAAAGATGAAGCAGATGCCAAAGCTAAAGAGGTTTTGTCAAAGGCTCAGGCAGAAACAGAAAGCATTCGTGCATCTGTGCTGGCTGAAGCAAAAACTGCAGTTTCTGCAGTTGAAGGCAAAGCCAAAGCTAATCTTGATAAAGCAGTCGATCTAGTTATGGGGCGTGTCTTACCATGATTGCCTATATGGACCAAATTACGGTCATTGGGCGTAAGGGTATTGCTCACGACCTACTAAGCGCATTGCAAAGCTTAGGGGTGGTGCAAATTGATCCGCTCGAGTCTAGTGATGAGAATCTGCGTCGCTATTCATTAGAAGGTCAAGATAGGGTCAAACGAGATGCTTGGGATAGTGCCGTTGCACGCTCTGGTATGCTCATTGACGCCTTATCTGTTTCAAAACTCAAACCCGCTGCCCGCAGCGAGGTTCCTAGTGCAGTTGAAGAAATAAGCACCTATCTTCAAGGGATTGGCTCACAAGCTGACCAGTTACTTGCAGAACGTGGCGAGCTGCAAGATGAACTTGATGTTGCTGCGGCTTATTTACCTCTGCTCCGTGATGTTAGCCCTAATCTTGCACAATTCGATGAAAGTCGTTTTCTGCACGCTTCTGCATTTTTAGCGCCTGCTGATGCACTGGACAGTATTAAAGCTAATTTGCAGGAAGTTCTGGGTGAGGAATTTGAGCTAGTAAGTCAAGAACGAGACAAAAACGTTCTCCTTACTATTGTAACTTCCAAAGCCAAGAAGCTTGACCTTAAAACGGCAATTAGTCGTGCTGGTTATTCTGAAATTGTTTTGCCGGAGCGCTATGAAAGTATGGGTATTGCCAAAGCAACCCATATGATGGAAGAGCGTATGCAAAGCCTTCCCAAGAGGCTCGAGTCTATTAATGCCGAATTGGCGAAATTAGGCTCACAAAATGGCTCAAAGCTCCTGGCTGTCAACCAACTTGCCAGTAATTATCAATCAAGATATGGTCGCTTAGAAGACCTTGGCGCAACCCGTTATGGTATTGCCCTTCGTGGCTGGATGCCTAGTAGTGAGCGTAGCAAAGTTGTTGAGGGATTAAAAAAGCAATTTGGCGATGAAATTGTTGTTGATACCAGAGCTGCTGATGATCATCACGATCATAATGTGCCCGTAAAACTGGATAATCCTAAGTGGGTTCAACCTTTTGAAGGTCTATTGTCGCTCTTCGCACCACCAAAATATGGCAATTTTGACCCAAGTATTATGCTGGCAATCTTTTTCCCCTTTTTCTTTGGCATTGTGGTGGGCGATATCGGCTTTGGACTGCTTTTTGCAGCTATTGCCTGGTGGATGCGTCGTCGTGGTGTACAAGGTAAAGAATTAAATATCGGGCTTCTTGGTCTTACCATTAAACCAGGTGCGCTCAAACCTATCTCAACTGTTATTTATTGGTGCGCTGCTTGGGGCATCGTTTTTGGTTTTGTTTATGGCGAATTTTTTGGAAACTTTTTAGAAAAATGGCCTGAAAATAGACCTATTTTTTATGTTCCAGGACACCTTGCTGAAGGGCACGCCACTGACGCAGAACATGCAGTAAGTGAGGCAGTTGCCTCAGAAACAAGTGCTGAAACCAGTCATGCTGCTACCGAAGATAGCCACGCCGCTACCGAACCTGTTGTAGGCGAAGCTGTCGCAGAGCATAAGCGAGGACTTATTCCGATTATGCTTTTCCGTGTAGAGAAGTTTGGGCCGCTCCTCATCGCCTCTTTACTTTTCGGAGTTCTTCAAGTACTCGGTGGTTGGGGCATAAGAGTGTATTACGGTTTAAAACATCATGATATGAAGCATGTTTGGGAAGGCATCGGTATGCTTGGTGGTTTGGCAGGACTTGTGATTTTCGCTTGGGCGTATTTAACCAATGCGATCAATGGTTTTGTCATGTTTATACTCTTTGCTGGACTAGCTGTTTTTCTTATTGGCATGATCATGTCAAAAGTTTTTCTTATGCTTATTGAACTTGCTTCAAATGCAGGTAACATACTCAGTTATCTTCGTCTTTTTGCGGTAGGTTTATCGGCTGCATTGGTTGCCAATCTTGCTACCGACTTAGGTTTTGCCATTGCTGGCTCATTACCTATTATCGGGCCTATCATAGGAATTTTAGTGGGTTTGTCAGTGCACTTAATTGCTATGGCACTAACGATTATTGGTCACACACTTCAACCTTTACGTCTTAATTACGTAGAGTTCTTTACCAAATTTGGTTTTTATGATGAAAGCGGTAGACCTTATCAACCCTTTCGTCTTTTAGGAGGAAAATAATGAATAAAGTTCTTAAGTCGCTCGCCCTTTTAGTCGTATTTGGTGTTCTTGCCAGTATGGGTCTTGCTCAAGATGGTGCCTCTATTGGTGCTGGCTTAATTGGCGTTGGTGCCGGTTTAGCCATTGGTTTGGCTGCTATTGGTGTAGGTATTGCTCAGGCTGCTATTGGTAGTGCCGGTGCAGGTACGTTAGCTGAGCGCCCACAAGCTTTCGGTCAAATCCTTATTTATCTGGTTATTCCTGAAACCCTTATTATCTTCGGTTTCGTTATTGCCTTCTTCTTAAACGCTAAGATTTAATTATGGCAAATCTTTCAGCTCTGCTTGAAAAAGAAGCAAGTGCTGAGATTGAAGCCATTCTCTCCGAGGCGAAAGAACGTGCCTCGGAGATTGTCTCAAAAGCCAAAGAGGAAGCTGCCAGCATTGTCAGCCAGCGTGGTCGCGCTGCTGCCAGTCAGGCAGAAGCCTTAATGGTAAGAGCAAAGAGTGCTGCTCAGCTCGAGTCTTCATCATTGAGACTCAAAGCGCAACATGGCGTCGTTGAAAGCGTTATGGAAGCAGTAAAGGCAAAAATCACAGCACTTAAAGGTAAAAATTACGAAGACGTTTTGGCCAAGCTTTTTAAAGAAGCTGCTGATAGTGTTGATGGCAAAGTCAAAGAAGTCATTGTTAACCCTAAAGATCAAAAACTTGCTGATAAGCTTGTGGCAGATGCGGGTTTAAAAGCTAAAGTGTCCACAAGTGAATCAATTGATTCTGGTATTCGCTTAAAGGCTGAAGGCAGCAATGTAAGTATCGAGAACAGCCTTAGTGGTCGCCTTAACGCTTTAAAAGATGAATTGGCTAGCGATGTTTCTCGCGTGCTATTTGGCAACGAGGCTTAAGTTATGTCAGCAGATTATGGCTACATTAATGCACGGGTTAGAGGCTTAAAAAGTAAGCTTTTAGGATCCGAGTTTTTCAGTGAAGCCCTTGATGCCAGTGACTACAATGCCTT
>JAHEBB010000702.1:0-466 GCA_024642575.1 Trueperaceae bacterium
GCCTTTGATCTAGGGCTTAACTTTATTGATACCGCAGATGTTTATTCAATAGGAGTAAGTGAAGAAATAACAGGCAAAGCTATTAGAACTTATGCACGCCGTGAAGATGTCATTCTGGCAACCAAAGTAAATGGTCAAATGAGTGACGCACCAAATGATAAAGGCCTATCTCGTAAACACATAATGGACGCAGTTACGGCTTCTTTGAAACGCTTAGGAACCGATTACATTGATCTTTACCAAATTCACAGGTGGGATTATGATGTGCCTATCGATGAGACCTTAGAAGCACTCCATGATTTGGTGCGCATGGGTATGGTTCGTTATATTGGCGCCTCGAGTATGTTTGCCTGGCAGTTTGTTAAAGCCCAATACTTAGCTGATTTAAAAGGTTGGACGCGCTTTGTATCTATGCAAAACCACTACAACCTAATGTACCGTGAAGAAGAGCGAGAAATGAACCCTT
>JAHEBB010000702.1:476-2566 GCA_024642575.1 Trueperaceae bacterium
GTGAAGAAGCAAAAACGCTCAGGTCTGGTTCGGATAGCTTTGCAGATAGCATGTATGGTAGTTCCGCTGATTTTGATGTGGTCGAGCGGCTTATAACGGTGGCAGCTGAGCTAGGTGTAAAGCCAGCACAATTGGCGTTAGCTTGGTTACTTAAGAAGCCAGGAGTCGTTTCCCCTATTATTGGCAGTACCAAGATAAGTCATTTAGAAGAAGCTGTTGAAGCGCTCGAGCTTAGGATAGATGATGAGATAATAGCTAAGCTAGAAGAGCCCTATGTGCCCCATGAGGTTTTAGGTCATAGTTAGGGTAAGCTGATCCCCTTACTTTTAGCATTTAATGCAAAAGTTTTAAAACAAAAGATTCCCTTTCCTAGACAACAGTTCAGCTATTTCATGCATACTCTCCTAGAGAGTAAGGACTAGGCATTATCATCAGCACAAAGCTGATACCCTATAGGCTTGCCTCTCCCTTTAAGTTCTATAGTTTTAAGGCTTTTCCCTAGCTGATTGATAAGTTTTGCAAGAGCATCTATGGCAGCACGTTGTTTCAGACCTGTTTCTTCCATTGCCAGCTTAAGTAAGGCTTGCCGGGTAATGGTCTTTTCCAGATGCTGTAGCAAATAGTTATGCATGAGTCTGATGGCTTGCTGCGTTTGGGTAAGAGGGGCTGTGGGTAGATCGGCTGATTTGATGAAAACGGCATCACCCTGAAACTCGAGCTCAACAGCAAAAGGGTCAGGCAGTGCGGCGTAGCTCATTTTGCTAGGTGTCCAGGTAAGGATATGTTTGTTGTTAGCTTCGTCTTTAGGTAGTTTGGTCAGCAGATGAACCGTTCTAGCCTGAGCGGGTTTAGCAATTGAACCAAGGATGCCTCTGGCACCTGCTTGTTCACCGTGTTGGGGTTTGGGGAGGTGATCTATCAGAATGATGGCGGTATTGGTTTTTGAAGCTAAGTTTCTTAAGTACCACAGGGGGCCTTGTACTTGAGTGAGTTTAACAGGGTCGGTATTGGGGAAAGCTGACATGAAGCTGTCAATAATAATGAGCTGAATATTTAGCGCTTCAATATGACTGCTTAGTTCTTCGAGTTCAGCCAAGCCCATGCCAAAGGTGTTTGGGTCAGGTTCTAAGACGATGATCTTTTCTTTGCTGCCATCGGGGTGAGCCTGCTGATGTTTGTTAAGCCAGAACCTTATACTTCTTCCGTCGCCAGGGGCGTCAAAATCTACATAGATGCTGGCACCGTGCTTTACGGGTTTGTCAAGAAAGCTGCCACCTTGGGGTCTACTGGCTTGCCATGCTAGTCCAGTGAGCAGAGCTGTTTTACCTTGACCAGGCAAACTGGCGATCATGTTTAAGTAGCCTTTTAAGATGAGGTTTTCAACGCACCAATCTAAGGGGCTTAGGGGTTTATTGAGATCTATTTTGATGAGGGGCATGGGGCTCCTTGGGAAGTGATAAGAAGAAAGTGGAAAGTGAAGAGTAAAAAGCGGAAAGTAGAAGTCAGTTAAGCCGGGCTGTTTTGGGATATGACGACCCTGTACCTATTCACTTGGGAGTAAACAGGAAATAAGGGGATTCGGATTTTACTTGGGGTTAGCTTATTTCAGATTTAGCTTGCAATAACTTTACGGTATAAGGTCAGGCTGCACTAAATGGTGAAAGTCTGTCTGAAACTGGGAATCTTTTGGTTTAGGGAGACTGCATCAAAAGAAGTTGGAGGGTTACTCGAGCCAGGACTGGCTCTAGCAAAGTAAGGTTTAGCAGGGTCCCAGAGTTTAGCTTCTGAGATAGCCTCCTGGAAGCGCTGTTTTAAAGCGTCCTTACCGTAAAGGGCTGCAACTTCACAGGCATCGATAAACCAGGGGTTTAGCAGGTAGGTAGCCTTCGCCTTTGCATAATAAGCATCTCTTGCCCAGTTGTGTTTGGCTTTTTGCCCTGCTAAGTCACCATCGGCATAAAGATAGATGGTTTTGTTGTTTAGGGCGTTTAGATACAAGCGAGCGCTCGAGCCTGCTATACCCATGATGCCAAGCTCAGGTAAGGCACAATAAGTAATCATGGCGTTGAGTTCGCCTTCGATCACGAGGA
>JAHEBB010000703.1 GCA_024642575.1 Trueperaceae bacterium
AAGAACCTGGGCCAAGGGTGTTGTTAGCTGGTGGGTAAAGGATAAGAGCGTTGGCTTTTTCAACCACACCGCGAGTACGTAAAGCCAGAGCTACAGAATAGTTTGCTGGGAGATAGCCATGAACTGAGAAAACCATGCAGGAGGGGTCTAGATTACTAACCGTTTGGTCTACCCCTTTAGCACAACCCACACGAATAGAGCCACCTGCTTGATGGATAGCTTTAATGATGGGTGCTATGGGATAAGGGCTACCATAGCGTGAGCCTGCTATGGCTACGATTGAGGATAAAGGGAAGGTAAAGCTAGGTGATGAGGTTGAGGTTGCTGGGTCTGAGGTTGTAGGGTTTGAAGGTTGTAGAGGGTGTGAGGGTTTAAGGGGGGTCATGACTGACCCCACCACTTGGCAACAGCTTGTAAGACAGGTTTTGCACCACGAACTCTTAAAAAGACATGACCGTGATAATGACGAATAGATACACAAACACCAAACTTACTGGCACAAGTTGTTGCAAAGGTAGAAGCTAGAAAAGTAGAAGCTGGGCTAATAGATAGAACCAATGAATAAGCTGAAGTAGGAACACGGGGGTTAAAGACCCAGGCACAGTTTGGACACTGAGCCACAGGAACACCCACTGAACCAGGGCGAGAACCTAAAACTAAAGAAGCTGAAAAGAACACAGCAAACACCACCTAACTGAAACGTTTTTACCCGAGCGGGCTGAACAGAGTGATTGCGGCGCACGGAGCAGACTGCAACCCCGTAGTGAAACGGAGTTTATTTAAGGGTTGTAGGCTGTGAGTACGACGCCACAATGGCTTAGCCCGTGAGGTAAAGGACGATGCTCTTTTCAAAAGGTTTTGAGTGCGTAGCTCAGTATCTTTGGGTGGGTTGGGTCTGTTAGGTATAAGTAAGCACTAGGTTAGCCATAGACGTTTAGCTCTTATCTCTTCTTGCATGTAAAGCCGTATAAATCTCTATTAAAAGCCCATTTTTCTGTCCAGAACGGTGATTTTTATGCATAATCTTGACGAATAGCTCATAACGCGCTATGCTTATACTATCAACCGCATTGAGACAGCGGCTTTTTTTATGCCTTTTTGAGGCTAGTTTCCTTTTAATTCTTTGGTTTTTGTGGCTCGAGTCCAAATTTCTTTTGGTAAAGAAAACAGGCTTAATCATCCAGGGGACTCCTAACACCTTTACCACCCCGATTAAGGACATGGGTGTAAATCATAGTGGTTTTAACATCCTTATGCCCAAGGAGTTCTTGAACCGTTCTAATGTCATACCCTGATTCAATTAAGTGGGTAGCAAACGAGTGTCTTAAGGTATGGGGACTGGCATCTTTGGTAATCTGTGTTGCCTGAACCGCTTGTTTCATAAAACGCTGAATGGCTTTGTCCTGTAAATGATGTCTGCCTCTTAAACCTGTTCTGGGGTCGGTTGATAAGTTAGCCGCGGGAAAGACATACTGCCAGTGCCAGCTTACTGCTTTATCAGGATACTTTCTGGCTAGGGCGTCAGGCATGTAGACTCTGCCTAAACCCTCGGCCTTATCCCTATTGAAATAGGCGTTGCTTAGCTCGAGCTGTTTTTCCAAGGGAGCTACAATAGATTTAGGTAGCATGGTAACTCTATCTTCATTGCCTTTGGTATCTCTAACCAGGATCTGTGATGTATCAAAGTCCAGATCTTTTACTCTGAGCCTTAAGCCTTCCATCAGGCGCATCCCTGAACCGTAGAGCAGTTTGAGTACCAGGGCATTAACCCCATCACCATAAGCCAGTAGGCTTTTTACCTCAGCTTGAGATAAAACTACAGGTAGGCGTTTATCGCGTTTGGCTCTAACAACATCTTGAACCAGACCCAAAGGTGTTTCTAAGACCATGTCATAAAGAAAGATCAGGGCTGCTAAGGCAACATTCTGGGTTGAGGCAGAAACCTCTTGTTCAACGGCTAGATAACTCAAATACCTTTTAACGTCTTCTTGTCCAAGTTCTTCTGGATGTTTAGACCCATGGTATTTAATAAAGGAATAAATATAATAGCAATACGATCTTTCGGTTGATAGACTAAGGTGTTTACGTCTAATGACCTCACGAACGCTGGTCATAAAAGGAGAGGTTTTAGTTGAATAGCCTGACTTATTCATACTCAAGAGTGTCGCAAAACATCCCTTTCGGAACGCTTATTGGTCAAATGTCGCTAAATATCCTTAATCAGGGTGTTATCAGACAGTTGTCGGTAAACTGCCTTATTATGGGCTTGGACGACTTTTGTCGTATAAGTAGTAGTTAGACCGCATCAACGAACCTGCCTTCAAAAATAAATGTCTATTTACATTTGAGTAATTTACTTACTTCTTCTCGAATTGAATCTCTATCGCGTTGATATTTTTTATAGAATACCCATATAGCTGCTAAGTAGATTATTAGGCAAGTCAGCAAGACTATAAATAAAAATAAAGGAAATTCTTGTTGTAGATGAGGGGTGAGTGCATAAAAATGCTCATACTTTGAATAAAGAATGAGTTTCCTTTAGCCTAAGTTTGTTATGACAAAA
>JAHEBB010000704.1 GCA_024642575.1 Trueperaceae bacterium
TGCGTAATTTGGAGAAAGCGGGCAGGAGATTTTCTGCAAAGCGTCCAAAGTCGGAGCGAAGCGACGCTGAAGAGATTATGACGTAGTAGGAGGGGTGGGTGTCAAGGATCTTTTGGTTTTTCGAAGACTTTCACCCTTGAGGTCAAGCCTGTAACTGTTATGAACAATGCGATCAAGAATGGCATCTGCTAAGGTTGGATCACTGAGATAGTCGTACCAAAGCTCAACAGGAAGCTGGCTGGCAATGAGGGTAGAGGCTTTGTTGTATCGATCATCCAGCAGTTCAAGTAATAAGCGTCTGGGTTCAGAGGCTAAGGGTTCTAAGCCCCAGTCATCTAAAATCAGCAGATCTGTTTTAGCCAGCCTGGTTAAGGTTCTAAAATATCTACCATCTGCTTTCATCAGGCTAAGTTCCTGTAGAAGCCGACTGGTTTGAGCATAAAAAGCGGAGTAGCCTAGCCTGCAAGCCTGATGAGCCAAAGTACAGGCTAAGTAGGTTTTGCCAACGCCAGTGGGTCCACTAATGACAAGATTGTGGTGTTCTCGTAGATAATCCCCTGTACTTAAACTCCTAAATAGCGCTTTATCTAAATTTCTGGGATGTTTGTAATCAATATCTTCAAGGGTGGCATGTTGTTTGAGTTTGGCATTCCTTAACCTTCTGGCAAATCGACGATTGTCTCGGTAGACAAATTCCCGATCAACCAGCAACGCCAGTCGCTCTTCAAAACGTAGCTCTTCCAGAGTATTAAGTTCGAGTTGTTCCTGAAAGGCCATAGCCATACCCTCGAGTTGCATACTGCGAAGTTTGTCTAAAGTCGGATGATTCAACATGATGTCTCCATGATCAATTTTGCTCATTAGATAATTGGTAATAACTTGCACCACGCAGATTGGCGTGAAGTTTTTGCGTATTTGCCGAACTCTCTTCAGATACTTGGGGTAAAGGTTCTTTGTCAAGCTGATGTTGCAGGATGGATTTGATGCTCTGGTAGCTAAAGGATCTGAGAACACAGGCTCTCTGGCAAGCAGCTTCAAGCCTGCCATCCCCATAGAGCTTGCCCAATCGCATGATGCCCAGGCAAGACCGGTAGCCATGCTGGGGATGGGGTCTGGTTTCTAAAATGGTTTGCACAACCCAAGCTGTAGATTCACCGACTTTACCTGCCCAACTGATAAACCTCCCTGGTGTCCACTCAAGGTATGCTTGATGGGCTTTGGGCATGTGTTCAGTGATGGTGGTGTGCTTACCTTTACTGAATAAACCTGTCACCTTAGTATGCGAAGCAATGCGTCTATGCTGGTGATAAATCTCCACCGTCGTTTGGGTAAATCTGATTTCTACTTGCTTTTTGGCAAACTGATAGGGCACTGAGTAGTAATGCCCTTCAAGTTCTATGTGATAATCAATGTTGATAGTAGCCTTCTTCCAACTGGCAAGTTGATAAGCCTGAACAGGAAGAGGGCGCAGAGCTGGCTTTTCCAGTTCTTCAAATACCTGCTTTCTACTTTTCGCCAGTTTTTGCATAGGTCGATCATTCAAAGCTAAAAGCAGTTCTTTCACTGCCTGATTCGCCTCTCGAATTGAGAAAAATAGCCTGTCTCTCAGGGGAGCAAGAATGTGGCGTTCCACGATTTGAACACTCACTTCCACTTTAGCTTTATCTTTGGGTTTACGGACTCTGGCGGGTAAAACGGCAAGCCCATAATGCTCTGCCAACTCAGCATAGGCAAGGTTGAGTTCTGGTTCATAGTAGCAAGCATGATTGACCCCTGCTTTAAGGTTATCGGGAATGACCAAGGTAGGCACACCCCCGAAGAACTCAAAAGCTCTGACATGACTGCTTAGCCAATCAGGAAGCTTTTGACTGGCAGTAACTTCGGCAAAGGTGTAATTGCTTGCTCCTAGTGTGGCAACAAATACTTGTGCCTCAGTGATTTCTCCTGTTTCTTGATTCGTAATACCAATCGTCATCCCCGCGTAGTCAACAAACAGTTTTTCGCCTGCTTTATGATCCTGGCGCATGACCACATCCAAGCCTGCTTTCCATTCCTTATACAGCACGGTGAAAAAGCTATATTCGTAGCCTTCAGGATGTTCTGCCTTATATTCCTGCCAAAGCAAAAACAGCGTGACACCTTTACGTTTGAGTTCTTTATTGACATCTTCCCAGTTAGGCAGCGCCTTGGTCTGAACTTTCTCTTTTACAGGATAGAGTTTGTCCACTAGTCTCCCATCATCCAGGTCTTCAGGCAAAGGATAGGATAAACCTGCTTCCCTTGCCCGTTGCACATAGTCAGCAACTGTGGTTTTACCTAGTCTGCAACTTTTGGCAATAGCTCTATCGCCTAAACCTAATTGAAACTTTAGTCTTAGAACTTCTCGGATCTTTCTCATCGACACTCGTTTTCTGGACATTTCAGCCTCCGACTTAGCCAACCATGTCCTTTAAATTTGCGTCGTTTCCTTTGTCCGCTTGCTAGCAAATTCCTGCCCGTTTAGCAGCAAATTCCTGCCCGCTTGCTAGCAAATTCCTTGTCCGTTTTCTTCCAAATTATGCA
>JAHEBB010000201.1 GCA_024642575.1 Trueperaceae bacterium
CCCAACTTCTAGAGATATCAGTGTATTCGTCTTGACAGCGGTCTGCCCGTTCTTTGGGCAAATACCCTGTGGCGCTGGTAAGCAAAAAGCCCTTACTTTCTTGACGAATAAGGTTGGAATAAGTTTCAGGATCAGAGCCATAAATCATACAAACGATGTTATAAAAGCGTTGCTGATCAAGCGAGTGCTCATCCCAAAAGGCCATATCTTCAACACTTTGCGTTTGCGGGTCAGCATTGCCAGAGATGAAGAAAAAGGATGCACCTGAAAGCGCAGAGTCCACGCCAAGGTCTGAGCCAAGGAGAACGTAGGTTGAAAACTGGTCAACGGCATCTTCTTCTCTACCTGTAAACGGAATACCAAAGATATCAATAAGCGCGTGACCTAGCTCATGATAAAAAATAAACTCTACTGCCCCCAAAACGGCATTGTCGAGTTCTTGCTGTGACTTGGTTTCTGCCCGAAAAATCTCATAGAGGTATTCGGTGAGTTCATAACACACGATAATAGCGTTATTATCTGGGGACCAGAAAGCATTTATGGTGTCACATTGCGCAGAAACAATACCTATATTTCTAGGTAAGGCAATCACGTCGTTTAGGCTCGAGGCCGTCGCATCAAAGAATCCATTGTCTTGATACATACGAGCAATTTCATGGTGATAGTCACTGCTCGAGTCTTCAAAAGAGACCACAAAATCGCCAAGATCCTCAGTTTGAGCAAAGGCGAAACTTAAAAAAAGAAGCAAGAAAATGTGGTGGACTTTTTTCATAATGGCGCATCCTTATCATTAAAGTTTTCCCATTATAGCTCAGCTTTTCCTCTAGCGCTGAGAGGTTTTATGGATTTTCTTGTGTTATTTTTTCTCTGGTCTTTTCCAAAAAGTCCTGTACTTTTATAACTTGACCTGTGCGGCTACTCTCAATCGCCGCAAAAATAAGCGCAACCGATTGGAGGTTCGCCTCGATTTCTGTTTCCATGGTCTCTCCCCCATCAAGCCAGCTGATAAACTGCTCAACGAGCAAAGTATTCATCCACTTACGACCTTCAAGAAGCGTAACCTTTTCACCTTGACCCTCACGTTTATAAATGCGCCCTCCTTCATAAGGAAATCTCTCAATTTGACGGGAGTCCATTATCAACGTGGCCTTTTCGCATTCTGCTCGCACATATTCATGAGTCCAGCCATTTAAGCCAATAGCATTTGTCTTGGCGCCTTCATAAAACGCTTTCACGCCATTTTCAAAACTTAGCATTACCTGTCCTTGAGAGTCTCCCCCGTACTGCCCCCAACTTGGGTTCCAGGTTTGAGCAAAAAGCGTATCGCACTTTGCCCCTGCAAAATTTGCCAGCATATCTAAATGATGAACTGCACCCTCAATCATAAGCGCGTCGGTCATGGTGTGCCGAAAAGCAGCCCCCCAGTCACCAAAATTGCGCATATTACAGGTGAATCGGCAAACCAGATAATCGAGAGCACCATTTTCCCCAGAGCGTAATGCTTGTTGCAGGGTTGTTTTATCCTGATCAAAGCGGTGACTCATGGTTACCCCCATTTTTTTGCCTGCGCGTTTCACTTTTTCAACAATACGTAAAGATGCCTCGAGCGTATCTGCAATAGGTTTTTCAGAAAGGATGTGCAGGTCATGTGCCAGGGCACTATCCACGGCTGCTTCATGAAAGGCAGGTGGCGTGACGATAATACAAAAATCTGCCGCGTTTTCAGCCATCGCCTGATTTATATCGGTGTAACATTTGTCTTCACTCAAATGCAAAAATTGCTGCGCGTTGATAAATACCTTTGGGTTGACATCAACGGCAGCTACAATTTCGAGCAAGCCGTCTTTAATGTTGAGGGGTAAAAAGCGTTCACACCAAGCTTTACCCTGCCCACCTGTACCAATAAGAATGCCTTTATAGCTCATATCGCCCTACCCTTCAAAATCGCCATAAAACCTAGCTTAGCGAGTTTTTTTTGATGCCCTATTTTATGAAGCTACTGGTTCAGACATTTCTTTTTGAAATACCCGAGGACTATCCCTAGTAAGTTTTTACAGGAGCTTTAACTCAAATCGATAAAACAGAAATCCCCTACGCACCTATTAAAGGTGAGAATTCTTCTGTTTCAAATTGAACCTGCTCGGGAATCGTCTCGAGCGCCTTGAGCAAAACGTCCGTTCCTGCACCAGGTTTATGACTGTTCTCGCTAAGGTATCTGCGCCAGGCTTTTCCACCAGCCTTGGCCTTAAATAAGCTCAGCATATGGCGACTTATGCGGCTCAAATAAATACCTTTGGCTAAACAATTATCCACATAATCAAGCATGCCCAGTACCGCATCACGACGACTCGTCATTGGCAGGCTCGAGCCAAAAAACCGCTTATCAGCCGCCGCAAAAAGATAAGGGTTATCGTAAGCAGCGCGGCCTATCATCACACTATCAAGATGCTCGAGCTGAGTCGCTGCCTCATCTAGTGTGAGTATGCCACCGTTGATTTCAATCACCAAATCTGGGAAATTCTCTTTTAGTCTATAAACATCTTCGTAACGCAGCGGGGGAATACTGCGATTTTCCTTAGGGCTTAAGCCTTTAAGCCAGGCTTTTCGGGCATGAACGGTGAATCTGTCAGCACCCGATTTTGTAACCGTCGCGACAAAGTGCTGCATATCCTCATAGCGGTCAAGATTGTCTATGCCGATACGGTGCTTAATGGTTACAGGGATGTCAACAGCTTCTTTCATTGCCAGAATGCAATCGGCTACCAGCTCGGGTTGTGCCATAAGGCAAGCACCAAAATTGCCATTTTGTACGCGGTCACTGGGGCAACCTACATTCAAGTTGATTTCGCTGTAACCCCAATCCTGACCTAATTGGGCACAAGTCGCAAGCGCTACAGGGTCATCCCCTCCAAGTTGCAAAACGAGAGGTAATTCTGCTGCGGAAAAATCAAGATGGCGAGCTTTATTGCCATACAAAATTGCGCCTGTTGTCACCATCTCGGTATAAAGCAAGGTCTGCTTGGTCAGTTGCCGCATAAAATAGCGATAATGGCGATCTGTCCAGTCCATCATAGGCGCAATGCTTAGTGGGGAATCCAGTGTCCTGGGTGCCTTGGTTGCAGCGACATTCACAAAAGGTATGGTACTTGCTAAGCTCAATTTGCAATGTAAATGCGGTAGCAAACCTTGACTTGTCTGCCAGGAAGTAGAAATAGTCATAGGCTCGAGCTAGCAAAACCCTTAAACTAGATTTAGCATGGTTGCCTTCCTCAAAAAGCTATTTTCCTTCGGCACCAAACGAGCTGAAAAACCTTCACCACCCCGTAATGCCGAAGCCAAAAAGCCCTCGACTGCCCCTGTCAACGTGTTTGCCACAGGAAATTTTGAGCACTTTTCCCTCTATGACATCCTGGTTGTGTTTAGTGCCAATAACAAATCTGCAAAAATTACCATTTTGGTCAAGGGCAAAAGGGCCATGATAAATGTAGCAAATGGCTATTTGGAGCTTGCGATATATCATGCCTGGATGGGAAAAGACGCCGTTATACATATTTTTTCAGACATTGAAGATGACCCACAATCGCAGTTCGTAATTAAGCCACATGTACCACAAATGCCCGCAGGAAAAGGTCTAAGGCTCGAGCCTTTACTCCAAGAAGTCGCGCAAATGCTTGATAAAAAGCGTAATACAATTCCTGTTTAAGATCAAAATCAATTATTTTTCTCAAAACCTATTAGGCTGAGTGTTCTTGACCCCTACATCGGCAAAACCTTCATAGGTCACGGCAGCAACCTAGAATGGATCATTTGCAATACAAAGGAGTCATAGCTAATTTTTATCGTTGGCGGAGAAAGCCTTGAATTCCACTAAATGTGCTGCAATTTTTCACGGCCAGCACACAATAACTAACTTTTCGCCTTACAACCCGCCTTATAATTGTTTAGTTTCATACCCAGACTTAACAAAGGTTTAAAATGCACCCTTTTGCGTAAATGTCCTACATTGCTTTGCTAAGGATTGAGAGTAACGTCAGATATAACCTCATCGCCTGCTAACCTAAAAAAGCTAGTTGCTTATTGGTGCAATCGATAAACCCATAACAAAATCTCGCCCTTCATCCGTATCTAATTCAAAAGCCTTTTGATAAAGTTTGATAAGCTCTCTTTGTAACCATTTGGCATCATTATGATTTAATTTTAGTGTGAGATATTTTGAAAAGAGTGCAGGGTAGTTTTCACTTTCTTGATGCGCTTCTGAAGCCCATTGCTCATCGTTTTGGGCGCTTACAGAAATACTAAAATGATGTTCTGGGGTGAGTTCAAAGGCCATGCCTAAATCGTCTCGCTCTTGGGCTGCAATCAAAATACGACTTTTTACAATTTGTCTAAACATAGGTTCTTGCAAGCCATACAAAATCGTCTCCATATTGGTAACAGAAGTGTACTTTAATGGAATAAAAAATTTACTGCTACTAGCCTGATAACGCATACCCCGACGCCCACGGCCCGTTCTAAAATCCACTTCTCTAATCAGACCAAGGTTTAAAAGTCGCTTAATATGATAGTGCATGAGATTGGTTTTGATATTGATAAGGTTAGCTGCTTCACTAAGCGACCTCGGCCTTTGCATAAACGGTATAAAGTATTTGTATTTTTTAGGGTCAATGAGCGAATCGGCGGCTTCTTGATTTTTAATGGTTACCCAGTCGTTATTCAATTTCCCTGAATTCATTTGAACAATTTAGCACCTTGTTTGACAAGGCTTACCCGTCTACTTGACAAGGTTTTTGTAAGATTTTCTGTAAACCGTGGTGACGAATCTCATACTCTATTTTGTCATGCTCCCTTGAAGGCAAACCTCGAGCCCGATTTGTGCTACTTTAAACGACCATATGAGAAGCAATCGCCACAATCAGGAAATTAGAGAAATAAGCATTCAACCAGGTTTTAATGAGTTTGCCAACGGCTCAGCCCTGGTTAGTTGGGGAAAAACAAAAGTTTTAGCCACGGTCAAAGTTGATAACAAACTTCCGCCCCATATGCGCAATCAAAAAACCAGAGAGGGCTGGCTCACAGCCGAATACGCTATGCTCCCTGGCGCTACCCAAGAAAGAACCCAGCGCGAAAGGCTTTATGCCAGTGGTCGAACCCAGGAAATCCAGCGACTTATTGGGCGCTCTTTACGAACAGTAGTCGATTTAAGTTTTTTTCCAAACAAGACCTTAATGATTGACCTAGATGTACTACAAGCAGATGGAGGCACACGCTGCGCAGCTATCTTGGCTGGGTATGCGGCTCTTCATGAATATGCTAACAAGCTCATCTTCTCAGGTGAATTAGACGAATGGCCACTGATTCATGAGATTGCCGCCGTTAGTGTTGGGCAAATAGGAGCTGAAAGTCTGATTGACCTCGAATTCTCGGAAGATAGTGTAGCTAGCCTTGATCTAAATGTGGTAGCAACTGCTAAAGGCGAACTCATCGAAGTGCAGGGAGGAACCGAAGGTCAACCTGTTTCGGCTGAAATCTATGTAAAGCTTATTGCACTAGGAATTGAAGCTGTCAAGAAAATAATTGCGACAGTAAAATCGCAACTCGCATGAAACTTGTTATTGCTACGGCAAATCAGGGAAAAGTCAAGGAATTTTCAGCGGCACTTGCTCACTTAGGGCTCGAGCTGCTAACTGCAACCGAAGTTGGAGTAAAAGACTTTCCCGAAGAAACGGGCGCTAACTATAAAGAAAATGCCGCCATTAAGGCATTGCATGTTGCCCAACTTTCTGGACTACCTTCTCTCGCCGATGACTCGGGGCTCGAGGTTGATGCCCTTAACGGCGCACCCGGCCTCTATTCTGCCCGATACGGAAACCTTAACTCTGACAGCGAACGAACAGCATTTCTTTTAAGCAATATTGAAAATATAGAAACCTCAAAAAGAGGTGCGAAATTTGTCTGCTCACTGGTTCTGGTAAATCCTGATGGATTGAGCAAATCATTTTGGGGCGAAGCAAAGGGCACCTTGCTTAGAGCGGCTTCAGGCTCAGATGGCTTTGGCTATGACCCTATTTTTTACAGCTTTGATTTAGACAAAACCTTTTCTGAAGCCAGCAAAGACGAAAAACGCAAAGTTAGCCACCGAGGTCATGCGTTGAATGAATTTGAGGCATGGTTCAAAACAGAAGAGGCCAAAACCTTCTTTAGCTCTCACCCTTAAAACATAATAAGGCCAATGTTTTTCAAAAAATATGGTGTCACATCCATAATCCCTTTTCATTCGTCGTTCCAGATTTCGCTGGCAACCATAGCAAGGAATTTGTCGGGAACCCCATATATGATTCGCATAATTTTTTAGAGAGTTACAGACCGAGATTTTACGATTGGCACATCTTTTTCGCCTATCGAAACATCAGTAAAAAGAAGGCTTGAACTCTGGTTCAAGCCTTCTCAAATTTTGGATTTGGAGAAAATGATTTGCTAAATAACGAATGTCTTTAGCTAACACTCATTACATCAAATAACTTAATGGGTCTATTGCTTTACCACCCTCATGCAGTTCAAAGTGGAGATGGGGCCCCGTTGACAAACCTGTGGTGCCTACACGTGAAATAATCTCACCTTGTTTTACATATTGACCAACACTCACCAAAATTTTACTGTTATGGGCGTACCATGTTTCAGCACCCCCAGCATGTTGAATCTTTATCAGATTGCCATAGCCTCTATTTGACCAACCCGCATAAATAACAGTGCCGCTGCGCGACGCAGCTACGGGCGTACCAGTAGGCGCAGCTACATCAATGGCAGAGTGAAAGCTCGAGGTTCCCATGCCTAAATTACGGCGACCAAAATAGGAAGTTATGCGTCCATGAATGGGCCATACATAACGGTTTTCTTCTTCACGGACTCTAGCAAGGCGCTCGAGCGACTCAGAGGGCTTAACATTGGGCAAAAAGACCATCATGCCCGCACGAACATTATTGGGTGAGTAAATATTATTTTTTTCTAAAACTTGCTTTGGGTCAAGCTTATTTAAATTAACCAGCGCTATGAGGTCCCTTGCTTGATTAAGGGTAACAACCAAACCAAGACTTGGAGGAATGAGCAGCTCGAGCCCAACGGGTAGCATATCCAGTGAAGAAATATCTGGGTTTGCGCCAACTATCGCCTCTACCGATAAACCATAATTCTGTGCAATGGTCGAAAGTGCCTCGCCTGACTGAATACTATGGGTTACAAAACCTGGAGGGGGTGAAGGAGCAAGCTCACTGATCCCACCTGTTGCGTCTAAAAGCGGGATTTTTAATTTGTCCCCTGGGTACATAAGTTCTGACTCGAGCTCATTGACCCGCATGATCGAGTCAACACTCGTATCATACAAATTCGCTAAAAGTCCTAGTGATTCACCTGATTTTATTATCCTTAGTGCATATCCCCCGGCTTGTGCTGAAAAAAAGCACAGCAATAGCAACGTTGCAACAAAAACCTTTTTTATCATAAATTAAGCCCTTAAAGATATGTCTTAATATATTGCTGGATAAAACCTACCAATAGGTTCTGAGATAGATATGAGTAAAATGAATTAAGATGAGAAAGTCCATCTATCCGTATCTCAAAATCACCCTGGGTAGCACCAAAGTCAGCACCACAAAACACCAGATTTTAGAGAATACTTTCTTACAAAAAACTTACTTGAGCCAAATAACTTAGCTTTTCGTGAGGCTTAGCTATTACGTATGTTGGACATTTTCCCGCAAATACGTCACGACTTCCTGGGTCGATGCTCCAGGGGTAAAAATCGCACCAACGCCCAATTCCTTTAGTTTTGCAATATCCTGATCTGGAATAATTCCACCACCAAAAAGCAGAATATCTTCGGCCTGCCTTGATTTTAAGCCCTCTACCACTTCAGAAAAATAATGCATATGTGCACCAGAAAGAATGGACAGGCCAATAGCATCAACATCTTCCTGGATAGCGGCATTCACAATCATCTCAGAGGTTTGTCTTAATCCGGTATATATAACTTCCATACCGGCATCCCGAAGGGCTCGAGCGATCACCTTAGCCCCGCGGTCATGACCATCTAAGCCAGGTTTGGCAATTAAAATTCTTAACTTGGTTTCCATATTGCTTAGTTTAGCGTTAAAGCTTGCTTGTTGGATGGTGTGTTCTTTAATTTTAAGCGAATGCTCTCAATCGTCTGAACTTGACTGTTCTCAACTTAGCTTTCAGACAGACCTGCCTCAATTAGGTCAAGAATATGTAAAAATGCCTTTGTGCGGACGCTGAATGAATATCTGTATAAACCTGTAACCGCAGAAAGCCTTGTCTTTTTCCGCGTGGCTTTCGGGCTTATTATTTTCTGGGACGCTGTTCGTCACTTCCAAAATAATCTTATTGCTCGTTATTGGCTCGAGCCTATCTACAATTTCAAATATACAGGGTTTGCCTGGGTTAACGCTCTGCCTGCCCCCTATCTTTATGCTTTATGGGTTGGTATTGCGCTGGCTGGTGTCGCCATTGTATTTGGACTTTATTACCGATTTGCCACCCTCTATTTAACTCTGACACTTTGCTATTTCTTTTTGCTAGAGGAAACGCGCTACTTAAACCACAGCTATCTCATTATTCTGATATGTTTTTGGCTCATCTTCTTACCACTCAATCAGGTTTTTTCACTAGATGCCAGGCGCTTAAAAACCAATAAAATGCAGTTACCCCATTGGGTTTTGCTCTTACTACAGTTTCATATCGCCCTGCCCTATTTTTTTGGTGGTATTGCTAAATTGCAAAGTGACTGGCTGCATGGGCAACCTCTGGGGTTAGGGCTCAAGGCAAGGGTTGACTATCCCGTTCTAGGCAAGTTGTTTAGCTTTGATTGGACTGCTTTGGTTTTTAGCTATAGCGGTTTATTTATAGATTTACTTGCCGTTCCCTTGCTCCTTTGGAAACGCAGCCGCCCCTTTATTTTTGTCATCTTAGTCTCGTTTCATTATCTCAATTCACATTTGTTTACCATCGATGTTTTTCCCTGGTTTATGATTGTGGGTACAAGCTTATTTTTTGAACCTGATTGGCCAAGCAAGCTTTATCATAGGTTTAGGGCTGACCCACTTTGGCTAAAAGCGGTTTACCTTTTTACAGCAGTTTTATCGGGTGGCTTAGCTGTCTATATGCATAGATTTCTCAACCCTGTTGTTTTTTTGATAGGGGGATTAGCATGCAGTCTTTGCTTACATGGATTTAGAGATTTATGGCAACCCCCCCCTATAAAAGAGAGGGAAGCGATTAAGAAATCTAAGTTTAAACATAGCCTTAAAAAAAAGCTCGCGCAAAGTTTGGTAGCCCTCTATATCGGGCTGCAACTGCTCTTGCCTTTAAGACATTATCTAATTCCTGGCGACTCGCTTTGGAC
>JAHEBB010000705.1 GCA_024642575.1 Trueperaceae bacterium
GTTAATCTCGAGTACATTGCTAAAGGCGTACAAGTCAGTAAAAACAATGAACTCTACCCGGACTCTTTGGTAGGTACCGATTCACACACCACTATGATTAATGGTTTGGGTGTGGTGGGTTGGGGCGTTGGGGGCATTGAAGCTGAAGCGGTCATGCTTAACCAACCCATTTATATGCTGATGCCCGAAGTAATTGGCTTTAAAATCACAGGCAAACTAAAAGAAGGCGTTACCGCCACTGACCTGACTTTGCGCGTTACTGAGATGCTTCGCAAAAAAGGCGTCGTAGGCAAGTTTGTTGAGTTTTACGGGGCTGGGCTTAGCAGCATGACACTGCCTGACCGCGCCACCATTGCCAACATGGCACCTGAATACGGCGCAACCATGGGCTTTTTCCCTGTCGATGTTGAGGCCTTGCGTTACCTCGAGCAAACGGGTCGCCTACCTGATGAAGTCGCCGCCGTTGAAGCTTACTCAAAAGCTCAAGATATGTTCCGCACCGATGAAACGCCTGACCCAGAATTTGCCGATACGCTCGAGCTTGACCTTTCCACTGTTGAACCTGCCCTGGCTGGCCCCAAACGCCCCCAGGACCGCATCACGCTTTCCAACATGAAAAAACAGTGGAATGAGGGTTTAACCAAACCTATTGGCCCTTCAGGGTTTGGCTTAAGCGCAGATAAGTTAGCTAGTACAGGCTCAGCCACCATTGAGCGTCACGGCGAAAAGCATGACTTTACGCTTAAGCATGGCGATGTCGTTTTAACTGCGATTACCAGTTGCACCAATACCTCAAACCCCAGCGTGCTGATTGCTGCGGGTATCGTTGCTAAAAAAGCTGTAGAGCATGGGCTTCAACAAAAGCCCTATACCAAAACCAGCCTAGCCCCTGGTTCTAAAGTCGTTACCGAATACTTGACCGATACAGGCTTGCTCCCTTATTTAGAGCAAATTGGGTTTGGCGTAGTCGGTTATGGCTGCACCACCTGTATTGGTAACTCAGGCCCCTTACCTGAGCCTGTCGTTAAAGCCATCAACGAAGGCGATATTGTTGCTGCTAGCGTTACCTCTGGTAATCGGAATTTTGAAGGTCGGGTCAATCCACATACCAGAGCTAACTATCTAGCCAGCCCACCTCTAGTTGTTGCTTACGCCTTGGCAGGTACTGTCAATATAGATTTCTCAACGGATCCTATTGGTCAAGGTAAAGATGGAAAAGATGTCTTCTTGCGCGATATCTGGCCAACCACTCAGGAAATTACTGCCCACATGGGCGCAGCCATGAAGCCTGAAGTCTTTGAGAAAATCTATAAAGGTATCGAAGAATCTAACGAAAAGTGGAATGAAATCCCCATTCGTGGCGGCGAGCTTTACGACTGGAACCCCGATTCAACCTACATTCAAGAGCCTCCCTTTTTTGTTGATATGAGCGAAGAACCTGGAAATATCGAGTCGATTAAAAATGCAAGGGTGCTGGTTAAAGTCGGTGACAGCATTACCACTGACCACATTAGCCCTGCAGGTAATATCTCTAAAAATAGCCCTGCTGCCAAATATCTTATGGACAACGGTGTTGAAGCTGTTGACTTTAACTCTTATGGTAGCCGCCGTGGTAATGATCGCGTGATGACGCGTGGCACCTTTGCCAATATCCGCTTGCGCAATCAGCTTGCTCCAGGAACAGAAGGGGGCGTAACTACAGACTTCACCGATGGTCAGGTTAAGAGCATTTACGAAGCGTCGCTAAATTACAAAGCTGCTGAGATTCCTACGATTATTTTGGCAGGAAAAGATTATGGCATGGGCAGCAGCCGTGACTGGGCCGCCAAAGGAACGTATCTTTTAGGGGCGAAAGCCGCGATTGCCGAAAGTTTTGAGCGCATTCACCGCAGTAACCTTATTGGGATGGGTGTTTTACCGCTCGAGTATAAAGCTGGGCAAAATGCTGAGAGTTTAGGACTAACAGGCAAAGAAAGCTTTAGCCTCAAACTTGACGATTCTCTCAAGCCTCTTTCTGACCTTAAAGTTGAAGTGACCAGAGAAGATGGAACGAAATTTGACTTTACCGTAACTTGTCGTATTGATACACCTGTAGAAATTGATTATTACCGTAATGGTGGAATTTTACATACGGTTTTAAGAAATATTCACGCTAGAGAAAAAGCTCGAGCTTAAGTTAAATTTATTGGGCGTTCGCACTTAGGTGCGAACGCCCTTTTTATGCAACCCTAATCGGCAAAGACAATGATTTGACCCCTAACAGTTTCAGTCATTGGATTGAAGGCCCTGTTACTCTTTTGCCAGCCTCATAACCGTCTTAAAGCTTTTGATGCCAGACTTACCTTACAAGTCCATGACGAAATTATTGTCGAAGCATCTGAGGCTTGTCTTGATGACGCTGCCAAAGTTATAAAAGAGACGATGGAAAGCGCTTACAAACTGGCTGTGCCTTTGACTGCTGAAGTGGGTGTGGGTAAGAACTGGCTCGAGGCAAAGTAGGTTTCAACTTCCTTTTAACATTCAGGCTATATCCTTATCTCGGCTCGAAATAAGCGAGCGA
>JAHEBB010000706.1 GCA_024642575.1 Trueperaceae bacterium
GCGCGTCCGCCAAAACAATCTCGTCACCATGCCCCATACGGTGCAAAACGGCTAAAAGATCAGGGCTAATCAGGGGGGAAATGCCAACTAACATAAATCTCCTTAACGCTCGAGCTTAAACCCAAGGACAATACTCCTAGGTTTTACTTGAGTGTAGTAATCCTTATACCTAAGCACGTAAATCCTCATTTCCTTATAACGGCAAAAAGCTAATTGGTTTCGGCTTGGCATTCTCACTGATGCAAAAATGTTAAGCTTAACATTGGATAGCTTCACAATACCGTTTACGCACTTTTTCGTCAATACTGTTGGTAATTTTTATGTTAGCGTTAGCAGCATTTAGTCGTAAAGGAAGAATTGTCTATGCGTTTTATGCAAGTTGCCACAACCACAGGCGAAAGACAGGCCAAGCTCCTTGAATTGCCTATCCCTGAGCCTAAAGCTGATTGGGTCGTCGTCAAAGTTCACACAGCACCCATGTGTACCGAATACAAAAGCTATCTAGCAAAAGAGTCCAATGACTGCCTGGGGCATGAAGCAGCTGGTGAGGTGGTGGCTCTTGGCTATGAAGGCCCTGTAGCAGTTGGGCAACGCGTGGTGGTCATGCCCTCTAACCTTTGCGGACGCTGCGAATTTTGCCTTTCGGGCAATTACATCCACTGTCAAAATCAAACCGATTTTGCTAGTTATCACGGTTCAAATATCGGCAGAGCAACCTACGCTCAGTATCTTCTTAAACCTGCATCGTTACTTGTGCCCATTCCAGAGACTCTGTCGTATGACCACGCAGCTATGTCCTGTTGTGGTTTGGGACCTAGTTTTGGAGCCATGCAAAAAATGCAGCTTAGTGCACTGGATACAGTACTCATAACAGGTTTGGGGCCGGTGGGCTTGGGGGCAGTTATCAATGCAGTTTATAGAGGGGCAAGCGTTATTGCTGTAGAGTCTCAGCCGTACCGAGCAAAGCTGGCGCTCGAGCTAGGGGCAGGCACTGTAATTAATCCAAATCAAGGCGACGCACTTGAGCAAATTCTTGCATTAACAGACGGTAGAGGCGTAGATAAAGCGCTTGACTGTTCGGGTGTGGTAGCAGCGCACCGCCTTTGTATTGACGCAACTCGGCGACTTGGCACGGTTGCTTTTATTGGTGAATCCCACGCCGATACCCCGCTACGCATAAGCAATGATATGATTCGCAAAGGCTTAAATCTGTTTGGTTCATGGCATTACAACTTGGCAGAAAGCCCCAGACTCATCCAATTGATTGGCAAATTGGGCCCACAACTCGACAAGCTTATCAGTCACCGCTTTCCGCTCAGCCAAGTGCAAGAAGCCTGGGAGCTTCAAATCACGGGCAACTGCGCCAAAGTTCTACTTAAACCCTGGGAAGGATGATATGTATAAAGCGGCAATCATTGGAGTAAGTGGTGGCAGGGCCAAAGGCCACGCAGAAGCTTATCAGCATATAAAAAGAGCTGGGCTCGTGGCGGTTTCTTCAAGGCAAAAGGATAAGCTCGAGCCCTTTGCAAAACACTACAACATAGCCGCAAGTTACACCGATTACCGAGAAATGTTTGCGCGAGAAAAACTTGACCTAGTTCATGTTAATACCCCTCCTGACATAAGGCTAGAGATTTTAAGAGCTGCCGACACAGCCAATATTCCTTTGGTTGTGCTCGAAAAACCTCTAGCTATACAAACTGAAGACTATTTAGAGCTGCTAGACTTTGCCAAAACCAGCAAGGTTAAAGTGGCTATCAATCATCAGTTGCACTTTCAGCCACGCCGTGCCCTGCTACAAAACCTTGTTTACGATGGGAAACTTGGAGACGTGAGTTTTATTGATGCAAGTTCAGGCATGAATATGGCTTATCAGGGTACGCATACGCTACAAGCAATTACAGCTTTTAGTCCTGAGGCTAAACCCATAAGTATCATGGGGCAAGCTTCAGGTGGGGAGAGTTTGGCAGATACCCCCAAAAAACACTTTGCGCCCGATGCTTTACTGGGTAGCTTTATGTTTGACAATGGCGTGAGTGCTTTACTCCGCTGCGGCAGCAATGCGCCTAAAGTGATTAACGATGAGCGCCTTAATTTACATAAACGCATCTCGGTTTATGGCTCACAAGGGCATGTTCACTGGAGCATGTGGCACTGGGAAACGCTTATTAAGGGCAAACTAGAAAGCGGCAAGCATGACTATTTTGCCGAGGATATTTTAGGCCAAGCTGCCTTGACAGAAGCCATGTTTGACTGGCTCGAGTTTGACAAGCGGCATCCTTTAAACCTAAACGCTGCCTTGCAAGATTTTCATATTTTACTAAAACTCTATATGAGTGCTTTAAACCATAAAATCTATAGTCTTGAAGATAAGCTAGAAAGCCAGTTAATTGATGCTTTACGAACAGCACTCACGTAATGAGTTGAACAGGAAACACTTCATCACGCGGCTGACCCTTAAAACCCTCAATGCGTTCAATTAACATTTCAATGGCACGTTTACCCATCTCATAAGCAGGTTGCGCTACTACAGCTATAAAGGGTTTATATATAGCAA
>JAHEBB010000707.1 GCA_024642575.1 Trueperaceae bacterium
GCCACTCAGTACCTCGCCACTGTTTACGTAAAATAACGGGCCCCATACCAATACTAAAAGCTCTTACAGGTAGACCCACTGATTTGGCATTCCAGTAATGAGCCAGCTCATGCACCAGCACGGCAGTCATAAGAATCAAAATAAAAACTATTGCAGTAACCATGACCTAGTATGGCAAACCTGGCTAAAGATGACGGTCAGCTAACCCACTTAGCGAAGCAAGGTTAAGAAACCGTAAACTGGCCTAGCGAAGCTTAAGTAAGGCGAGGTGCAAATCGGGAAAGCGATCTTCAAAATCTAGCCATAGCGAGTGAAGGGTGTAAAAAACGACATAAATCATGGATAAATAGAGCAAACCTGAGCGCAAACTACCTGCCTCTAAGGCAAGCGAAATAAGACAAAGTGCGCCCCAAAGTGCACCCAAAGAAAAGTGCAGGGTGCGCCAGCGCTTCAAACGACTGATGTACAAAAAGCGTAGGGGTACAAAGACCAGGCAAGCCAGTAGGGCAAGAAGGCCAGTATTAAAAGCGGCAGGCGTTTGGAACAAATAAAGATAAAATACCAAAATATTCCAATAGCTGGGGAAGCCTTCAAAAAAGCCTTTGTCAGCCAGTTTGGCGGTTGTCTTTGAAAAGCCAAAAGCACTGGCAAACATCACCAGAGAAAGCCAGACAGTTACAGGTGCAATGAGCATCTTGGCTTGAATCATAAAGAGCATGGGTAAAAGCACATAGCTTAGAAAATCTACGATATTGTCAAGCAGTGCGCCATCGACCCCAGCCGCCGTTTCTTTAACCCGAAAATGTCGGGCTAACATGCCGTCTGTAGCGTCTATTAAAATAGTGATAATCATTGCGATAAGCGCTAGGCGAAACTGCCCAGAGAGAATCCACTGAATACCAAGTGCTACAAAAATTAGCGTGGAAGCGGTGTAGATATGAACCAGATAACCATTAAAGCTCGAGCGTGATAGCATAAAGACTGCAATTTAGCATATTTATAGGCCTTATGGGTGTAATGAATTACTCGTAGCGCAGCGCTTCGATGGGGCTCAAATTAGCTGCCCTGCTGGCAGGCCAAACGCCAAATATAACGCCCGTAATTACACTTACACCAAAAGCCATAAGAATGACAGTAGGGCTGATGATAACGCGGTCTAAAAAGGGTACGGCAGCCACAATGACGTAAAGTACCCCAATAGATAAAAGCACGCCAATAAGACCACCAATAAAGGTTAAGACTACCGCCTCAATCAAAAATTGCTGCAAGATGGTGCTTTTTTTTGCGCCGAGTGCTTTGCGTAAGCCAATTTCTCTCGTTCGCTCGGTGACTGAAACCAGCATAATGTTCAAGATGCCAATGCCGCCTACTAGCAAACTTATGGCACCAATTCCCCCAAGGACGGCTTGCAAAATGAGGGTGATGGTATTAAAGAGACCTAGCGCCCCTTCAATTGTTTGAATGTTGTAAGTATCACTGCCACGCCTGCGATCAAGAATGGCCTTGACTTGCGCTTCTATATCTTTGGCATTGCGGTTTAAGTCAATGGTGATAGGTAAAAAGTTGTATTCACCTCGACTAATACCAGGAACATCGTTATAAAAGGTCGTAAGAGGAATGTCGCCAGAGGTATCGTTGGCAAAGCTGCCAAGTGCGCCACCAATACGTTTTTTTACGCCAATAACGGTGTAAAAAATGCGGCTACCATCAGTAAAGGCGATACTTACTTCTTTGCCAATAGGGTCTTGCTTAGATGTAAAAAGTTCTTCGGCTGCGCCTGAAGACAATACAATGACAGGGGCAGCATTTTTTTCATCAACCTGACTAAAGAATCGACCCCTTTCAAGCTCGAGCGTCCTGTCTACTTCTGCTGCATTGGCAGTGGTGCCGTTTAAACTAAAGGTGGCACTTTCATCTTCAAACCGTATCTCGCCATTCGTACTTTGCTGTTTTAAGATGTCAATGGGAAGCCGTGAAAGCGCATCAATGTCATCATCATTAAATAGTTCTGCCTTAGGATTGTCGAACTCAACCACCACAAAAAGCGACTGTGAACCAAAATTTTGAAGTTCGCTGGTAATGCCTGCGGTGGCAATTGCTCCCATACTAATAGTCGTTGTGACCGCAAATACGCCAATGACTACCCCCAATAAAGTTAATACCGAGCGCAAGCGGTTACCAAACAGTGCCTCGAGCGCAGTACGGATGTTTTCAAATAACATGGTTTAACTCTATGACAGTTGTCATCATTCTATCTTTCCTGTAACTTCAGCAAGTCTGCGGTGCTCAACGGTTTCTACGCGTTCGACTTTGCCATCTTTAATACGGATAATTTGTTCGCAGTGTTCAGCGACATCTTCTTCATGGGTAACCATAAGTATGGTGCGACCTTCTTCATGAAGCTCTTGAAACAAACCCAGGATTTCGGTTCCCGTCTTGGAATCGAGGTTACCTGTCGGTTCATCGGCCAGCAAAATATCTGGGTCAGTTGCCAAAGCTCTGGCGATAGCGACCCGTTGTTTTTGCCCACCCGACAGCTGATTTGGTCGATGATCC
>JAHEBB010000708.1 GCA_024642575.1 Trueperaceae bacterium
TTATTACAGTGTGACGCCTCTATTGGCCTAGATGGTGGGGTAAACCGCACCTCCTTAAAACCAGAAGTTCACTTAGGCATTAAAGCTATACTTTATGTTGAATTACGTATCAAAGGACTCAGTACAGACATATGGTCAGGTCGTGCTCAAACCGTAAAAAGCCCAGTCTGGCGACTTATTCAAGCACTCACAACGATTTTTGATCAAGACACAGGTCAGGTTATTGTTGAGGGTTGGTATGATGACTGGCTCGAGCCCGACGAAGATGACATGCACTTCTTAAGAGAAGAGGCCAAAGCCTTTAATCGCGAAGAGTACATTCGTCAATTAGGTGCAACACACTTAAGTACCGAGGATGATTTAGAGCTTTTAAAGCGAGCCCACTACGGCGCAAGCGCTAACATTTGCGGTTTACAAGCTGGCTACACGGGTGAAGGCTCAAAAACCATAGTGCCAGCAGAAGCTATGGCCAAGCTAGATTTTCGTTGCCCACCCAAACTCGAGCCTAGCGTTCAGTTTGAAAAACTAAAAGCACATCTTATCAAGCATGGCTTTGACGACATTGACCTTATTTTGCATAATGCCCGTAAAAATCCTTATAAAACACCCGCACGTGAAGCTATAAGTCAAGCAACTTTTCGGGCGGCAGAGCAGGTTTTTGGTACGCAGCCAGTTGTTCATGGGGTTTCTATACAGGGCATTATTATGCTGGCTATACCGCATCCTGCTGTCTTATCTGGCTTTGGCGCTCCAGACAATAATTTGCATGCGCCTAACGAGAATATGCCTGTTGAACGCTACATTCAAGGTATTGAATATGCTGCTGCTATTTTTGAAGAATATGGAAAAGAAAGTTAGGAAAAGCTATCCTAGACCACCCTTATAGTTTGAAGCTTAAAGTAGTTAGATTAACCGTTTAGGAACTATTCACACAGAAAAAGGAGGCTCGTAATGATAACAGGTGTAAAACATATTGCTATTGCTGTTGCAGACGCAGAGGAAGCCTTAAAACGCTACCAGGATATGCTGGGTGGTGGCGCGGATGCAGTACTAAAAACATCAGAGGTAACTCGTCAACGCTCAGCTGTATTTATGGTGGGTGATGTACAGTACCAACTGGTTCAGTCGCTTGATGCTGACGGACGCTACGCGCAGCACATTGCTGAACAGGGTGAAGGCATTCATCATATTTGCTACACCGTAGATAACCTCAAAGAAACCATGCAAAATGCGGTTGCAAGAGGCGGGCGAATGCGTGAGCAAAGTTGCCGTATTTCAAATGATAGTGAAGATATGGCTGCCTGGGACGCTGCGGTAACTGACAAAACTATTTGTAAAAATTGCGGTATTCAAGGGCGCTATGAGCATCCTGAAGGATGGGTCGCTTTTTTAGAAAATGACGGTGTGCCAGGGGCAGGGGTTGAGTTTATGCAAGTTTATAAACCCGAAGAAATTCCTGAAGAGTACCGAGAGGGTCCCCTTGATCTTTAAAACCCAAACACAAGCAAGGTTGCCAAAATGGATTTAAGTGTTCCCCTATCAGCTCGAGCTCAAAAACTCATAAAGTTAAATAATGTAGAATCTAGCGTTCAACAAACAGTTCCAGAGGTCGCTCGTAAGGCTGCCATAGACGCTTTAGCAAGAGGTGAAACGCATTACACAGATAGACCAGGCATTTTACCTTTACGTCAACAAGTAGCCGAAATGCTTCACTCACGCTACAACTTTAAAGCTAACCCCAATACCATTGTAATTAGTTGCGGAGATACCGAAGCACGCTTTGTTGCCGTGCAGTGTTTATTAAACGCTGGCGGTGCTTTGCTTTGCCTAGAAAATAGCACTTTACTTGAAGGCCCAATAATTATGCGCAATGCCAAGCTAGTTAAACCTAATGAAACACTCGAGCGGGTCAAAGTGCTCTATTTGACGAGTGATACAGATGAGGCTTTGCGTGAAGAGTATTTAGAAAAAGCTGTAAAAGAAGATTGGTGGGTCATTTTTGAACTTACCAATGAAGGAAACTTTCACCCTAGCCAAAATGAAGCTCTAAAAGAAAAAGTCATAACAATAGGTGCTCTAGGTAAAACAGCGGGCTTAGACAGTTGGCGTATTGGCTTTTTTCATGCCCCAAGTGGAGAGGCGCCTGAACTTCGCAATTTCAAACAAGCTTTGACTATTTGTACGACAAGCCTGTCACAATATGCTGCTTTAGGACTTATGGAGGCGTCATGACAAGCCTAACTGAGATTCAAAGCTTAGACGGAACAGCGCTCCGTTACGCCCTCATGGAACTTGCTAAAGATATTCCTGATGCTATTGCCTTAGGGCGTGGTGACCCCGATATGGACACGCCCAAGCATATTGTCAAAGCTGCCAATAAGGCTATGCATTTAAAATCTTTGCCGATGATGCCTGTGGCAGGTATGCCTGAGCTGCGTGAAGCCATTGCCGTTAGGGCTAAAAAAGACCATCACCTAAGCGTAACGGCTGAAAATGTGCTTGTTACCACAGGAGGGCAAGAAGGGCTTTTTCTTATTATTAATGCCCTACT
>JAHEBB010000202.1 GCA_024642575.1 Trueperaceae bacterium
ATCTGGAAACTCACAAGTTTGCAAAGCCTAAAGCTAGATAACCCTTATTTTGGTGACGCAAATAAAAATAAAATTCGAGAGTTGTCTAGCCAGATTTTAACGTTGAGGCATCTACGTAATTTGGAGTTAGATAAAGCGTTTATCGAAGTACCGCCACCAGAAGTTGTTTCATCAGGAGTTCAAGCGGTTTTTAGTTTTTTTGAAGAACTAGAAGCCCATGGTCAAGATGAGATATACGAGGCAAAACTGTTACTTGTTGGTGACGGCTACGCAGGTAAAACTACTCTGGCAAACAAAATTATTAATCCAGCTTATCAGTTAAAACCAGAAGACCAAACCAAAGGTATAGAAGTGCTTCACTGGGAGTTTCCGTTAGATAATGGTAAAAATTTCAGAGTAAACATTTGGGATTTTGGCGGGCAAGAAATTTATAAGGCAACCCATCAATTTTTCTTGACCAAGCGTTCTCTTTATGCCCTTGTTGCCGATAATCGTCAGGGCAATACTGACTTTTTTTACTGGCTCTATGCTATTGAGGTATTAACTGATGCAAGCCCCACAATTATTGTAAAAAACAAAAAAACAGAACACAAATTTAGCCTTGATGAACCAAAAGTCAAGGGTCAGTTTAATAACTTGAAAGATGTTAGACAAACGAACTTAAATACAAATGAGGGTCTAAGAGTTGTAAAAGAGAGTTTAATGTATCACCTTAAGCAATTGCCTCATGTTGGTACACCCTTACCTGCTACCTGGGTGAATGTGCGGCGTGGTTTAGAAGACCACCAAGCAAATTATATTAGTCAAGATGAATTTTTTGATATTTGCCAAGCTAACAAATTTAGCGAAAAAGAGAAAAAACTAGATCTTAGTGACTATTTGCATGATCTTGGGGTTATCTTGCATTTTCAAGAAGACCCTATTCTTAAGCACTACGTCATTTTGAAACCCGAGTGGGGAACAACCGCTGTTTATAAAGTGCTAGATGACCCAACGGTTAATGCAAACTTGGGTCGTTTTACCAAGGCTGACCTAAAAACAATCTGGCACGAAAGCAGCTATAAAGATATGCACGACGAGCTTTTACAACTCATGATGAAATTTAAGCTTTGTTATGAGTTACCCCATCAGCAAGGCTGTTATATTGCCCCGCAGCTATTAAGTGAAAATCGCGCTAGTTATAGCTGGAATAGAGTGGGCAATTTGCAGATACGCTATAGCTACCCCGACTTTATGCCTAAAGGCATAATTACCCGTTTCACAGTCAAACTGCATGAATATATAAAAGAACCGCTGGTCTGGCAAACAGGTGTCATTCTTAAGCGATATGGCGCAGAGGCAGAAGTAACTGAGCACTATGAAAAACGCGAATTGCATGTTCGAGTAAGTGGCTCCGATGCTCAAGAATTACTAGTAATAGTGATGCACGAATTAGATGAGCTTCACAAAGGGTTTCATAGGCTCAACGTCAGCAAAAGAATTCCGTGTAATTGCGAGACGTGTAAAAACTCAGAAGAACCCACATTTTTTAGCTGGGAGGATATAAAAACTCGTCTTGAACACCGAAAAGAAACGATTGAATGCAAAAAGCCCCCTTTTGAAAACATTCAAATTTCAAGCCTTCTTGGCTATGTCATTTATGAAAAACGATTAAATAGTGTGAGAGAAATGGCAAAAGAAAAAGACTATGATTCTCTCCTGGATTCTAAGAACGATATTATAAGGGAAATTATAGAGCATGGAAAACCTATTCACTTTATTCAAGAATATTATGGAGGAAATAATATGAGCGAAGAAAAAACCGAATATAACTTTAAGGGTGAAGTCCAAGCTGGGGCGATTGGTAATGAAAACGAAGTTTCAAACAATACGTTTCAGCAGGCAAACACCACACCAGCAGACATTGCACAGCTAGCCGCTTTGAGTCTATTGCACCCTGAGCTAGCATCAGTTAGAGCAGAATTAACCAAAAGAGCATCTGACCCAGAACATTTCATGGCAATCGCCAAAGTAGTAGAAGCAGAAAGTGAAGCAGCTAAAGGTGAAAAGGGTGACAAAAACAAAGTGCTTGTTGCTTTAAAGGCTGTGGGTAAATGGGGTGTAGATACAGCAACAGATATTGGTAAAGGGGTTGCTGAAGCCTACATAAAAACGTCTATGGGTTTACCTTAAGGATTTAAATTGATTAGCCTGCCCGTAATTGACCGTATCGAAACTGCTTACAAAACCATAGACTCGGTATTTTTAAATTCCCCGCAATTTGAGCTTGATAGTTTAAATGATTTATTGGGTTTTCGCCTGGTTAATAAGCTCGAGACTCTAAACCCCATTCGTTCGTTTAAAGGTCGGGGTACAGACTGGCTTATTTCTCAGGCTGATAAGTCGCTGCCACTGGTTTGCGCTTCAGCAGGAAACTTTGGTCAAGGAATGGCTTTCTGTGCGCGAAAATTTGGTATCCCCATGACGGTTTTTGCCTCAGAAAAGGCGAATCCTCTCAAGCTTGAAAAAATGCGTGCCTTTGGCGCAGAACTAAAACTGGCTGGGCAAGATTTTGATGCCGCCAAGGCTGAGGCTAGAAGTTATGCTCAAAAAATCGGTGCGCGGTTTGTTGAAGATAGTAAAGACATAGAAACAGCCGAAGGGGCCGGAACGATAGCGCTCGAGCTGCTTTCTTACCCCACTCACTTTGAGGCAGTTTTGGTTCCTGTTGGCAATGGTGCTTTAATTAACGGTATGGGTGCTTATCTAAAAGCCAAAAGCCCTGCGACTAAAGTCATCGGCATCGTGGCAGAAAAAGCCCCTTCTATGGAGCTTTCCTGGCAGCAAAACAAAATCATTGAAACGGAGTCTGCTGACACAATTGCCGATGGCATTGCAGTGCGTGTGCCGGTGCCAGAAGCGGTTTATGCCATGAAACATACGGTAGATGAGATACTCGAGGTTTCTGAAAACGACCTGATGGTGGCGATGCGTTTGGGGCATAGAGAACTTGGGGTGGTGCTCGAGCCTTCAGGTGCTGTAGGTTTAGCCGCAGCCCAAAGGTTTAAAGACCGCTTTCAAAGTCAAACACTGGCGACGATATTTTGTGGTAGCAATCTTAGCCCCGAGCAGATAAAAACATATCTAAGCTGATGATGGCTGAGGAAAGCACGCTTTATGTTGTAGCGGTTGCTGCGGTTATCGTCCGCGAGGGCAAGGTTTTGGCGATGCGCCGCTCTTTAACCAAAGATGCAGGGCCAGGACTCTGGGAAACCTTATCGGGTCGGGTCATGTTTGGCGAAGAACCTCTGGATGCCGTCAAAAGAGAAATTGCTGAGGAGTGTGGGCTTGAGGTAAAGCTCGAGCCTCGGCCTTTTACTGCCTATCAAGCTTCGCGTCTAGACAAACCCATGATGCTTTTAATCTATAAGGCAGCGTATCAAGCTGGTGAAGTGGTTTTAAGCGAAGAGCATGACGCTTATGATTGGCTAACTGCCAAGGAATTTGCCAACCGTAGTTCTTTAAAAAAATTAGTAGATGTTGTAACGGAAATTCTTAGTTAGCCTCGGCCTTGCTATGCAGCGCATAAGGCCCGTCTTCGTTACTGCCCAGGTGCATTACTTTAAAGTCAGACATGAGTTTTTCTATTAGGGCGAGCAAGCTGCTATCTGCCATTTTTGCCATAGCTACGGGAACATCTGGGTAGATAGCTTGTCTTAGCTGACTCAGGCTTAAGGGTTTTTCTTGCAATGCCGTAGTGATTTGCTCGAGCCTTGAGAGTCGGTGTGAGCGCATTTCGTTTAGTTTATTGTAAGGCTCTTTTATGACTTCACCATGACCAGGAGCGAGCTGTTTTAGTTTGAGCTGACGTAATTTCTCAATACTTTCCAGGTAATCACTAATATTCCCTTCAGGTTTGCCAATCCAAGTTGAGCCTTTGCCAGCAACCAGATCGCCTGCCAAGACAACAGCATCATCCGGCAGGTAAAAACTAAGATGCCCTGGGCTATGTCCTGGGGTATGAATTGCCTGAATGACTTTATCGCCTACCATTAAGCTTCGCTTATCTTCTAAAACCTTGAGATTATGATGGGTTTCGACTCGGCTGTATTCGTTTCCGTGAACATAAATACTTAAGTCAGGGAATGCCTCTTGTAAAAGCCCCAAACCTTCGCAGTGATCGTTATGGGTGTGGGTTAAGAGAATGGCTTTAAAAAAGGAAACGTGCAAGCGTTCTAAAGCAGTTTGTAGGGTGTTTAGACTCTCTTTTTCATAAAATCCGGCATCAACCAGTACCGCAACCCCGCCATTTTCTATTAGGAAGCTGTTAGTCGTTTGAAAAGGGGGAAGCGTATGACTAGGACGCTCGAGCCTGTGAACCCCTGGCGCAAGCGTCTCGAGTTTTGATTCCTCAGACATTATTTAGGGATTTTCTTTTAGATAACGGAGGGCTGTCTTAAGCGCGCTTTCTGAACTGCTTTCTACATCAGGTATAACCCCAACCCCTTCCCAGGTAGGGCCACCAATGGGTGCAAGGACGCCTGTGGCGATCCAGGCTTGTGAGCCGTCTCTTAGACAAAAGGGCATAACCGCTTCGACATTGCCTGCACTGGTTTCACCAATAATGGTGGCGCGTTCACGTTTTTGTAAAGCTCCTGCCAGACCTTCTGCGGCGCTATTGACACCACCATCAATCAAAATAATTAAAGGGTCTTCGGTTTCTGGGCTACCGATGGCAGGGTAGGGTAAAGGCAAAGTCCAATTGGTAATCGTGCGCCATAAAAAACCTGTGGTGAAAATGCCTGCAATTTGCATCATTGAAACCAAGCGCCCCCCAGGATTGCCGCGAATATCCAAGATGTAAGCATCTGCCCCTGCCGTTTCTAAGGCTTGAACGGCTTCACGTACATGACTTGCGACAAAATCAGACGCCAAATCAGGAAGTTCAATATAAGCAATGTGGTTATCTAAGAGTTCATAGCTAACATGACCCAGACTTGTAAGGTTTGTCTGTCCAAAGACGCCCAGACAAGGTAAATCGCCGTAGCTCGAGCGAATCTCTAAAACTTTATCTGGAGGCACAAAGACGGAGTGATTGTCCCCAATTTCGTCATACATACGCTCTAAGACAGCATAAAAACTAGCCTCATCTACCGCCGAAGCGGCTTCATTTTCATAGCGTGTCCGTACTTCAGACCAGTCAACCGTTAATCTTGAGAGATCCCAATAACGCTCATTAACGAGTCGCCAAGCAGTATCAAAGCGCTCGCTAAAAGATTGTGCAAAACTTAAAGAAGCCAGAAAGCAGCAAACAGCAAATACATAGCGTAAAGCCATGCGTTAGAGTTTAGCCTTTCATACCTAAGTCTATAGAGAGGTAGCTTACTCAGTTTCCCTAACCATAGGGACTGCTGAAACGTAGTCTTTGCAAAATTATTTAAGAAAGCTTAACATTTTTATTGCGAAACCTTTGATATAGGTTCCAAGCTTTGTTGGAATGATGGGTTAAAGAGTTTTAAGAATAAAACATCCGAGTCTTATTGATAAGACTCGGATTCGTTAGAGTTTAGTTAAGCGCTTAATTTTCAACGGCAAGCATATCTTCGGCGTAGTCGTCAAGCATATCAGCGGTAACGACGACTTTTTGCGCGCCAACGGCAGTGGTATTAAGTGCACCTGCCACATTTCCAAAGCGCGCAGCATGTTGTAAATCATAACCCTGCATAATGCCGTGAGCAAAGGCAGCCGTGTAATAGTCACCTGCGCCCGTAGAATCAAGCACGCCATCAATTTCTAAGGCTTCAATCAGCTCATTAAGTTCAGGGGTTACGACAATGGAGCCCATTTCCCCTACCTTAACGATCACACGCTGAATACCCTCGAGCGCTAATTCCTCAATTGCTTCGGAAATAGATTCTTGCCCGGTCAGCGTAAAAAGTTCTTTTTGATTCATCAGGATGTAATCAACATTTTGTACCAGAGAGATAAGCCGATCTTGCAGGGCATTGACTGCGCCGCTACCCATATCAATAAAGGTGGTTAAACCTGCTTGTCTGGCAATGCTTAAGGCTTTTACCGCATATTCGCGTTGTAAGCCCCCAACCAGACTATAAGCACTCATCACCAGCGCGTCACAAGAACGAATGGCATCAGCTTTTAGATAAGCTGCGTCAAGATTTCGGCTAGCACCTGTTGAGCTAATCATAGTGCGCTGGGCATCTGGCGTTACAAGTAAGATGACACTACCTGTTTGTAAATTGGGATCACGTTGCACGTGACTGATATCTACCCCGGAAGCTAAAACATTTTTTAAAGCAAGTTCTGAAAAAGGTCCTTGACCTATACAGGTTGCAATAGTGACTTCGTGACCTAAGCGTGCTAAGGCCGTGGCAATGGTGCCACCTGCACCCCCGGGCTCTGTTACGGCTCTTGTTACAGTGACTTCACCACCTGCTTCAGGTAGAGCTTTCACAAAATACATTAAATCGGCTGTCACGTCACCGACGACAAAAAACTTTGACATTAACCTCTCCCATAGTTAGAGGATAGTCCTCCTGCAAACCATGCGCCATTTAGCATAACGAACTCCATAACGAATTATTCACACTTCTGCAAGAAGCCTATATTTAGAGCTTCCTATTACTTTACACTACTTTATCAAGCTGAGTGTAAGCTGAATTTAAGCCAGAAGATGAAATAAGTTTTTAAAATCATCAAGCTCTAAAGCTTCGGCTCTTACTTTATCATCAAACTCGAGCCTGGACAACACCGATTGTACAAGCGTTAATTCATAACCCATCATTTGCAAGTTTTTCTTTAAGGTTTTTCGGCGATAACGAAAACATTCGTGCACAAAGTTGGCAAGTTGTGGATCATGTGTTACATTTTTATTAACATCTATACGCACAATACTACTGGTAATGTTGGGTGGAGGCATAAAAGCACCAGGTTTAACATCATAGAGGCGCTTGGCAGTGCCAAAATAGCGAATCATCACGGTTAAGGCGCCGTAAGCTTTAACACCTGGTGAGGTAGTAAAGCGCTCGGCAACTTCTTTTTGCACCAAAAACACCAGCCGTTTAAAGCGCCCAGACTCGAGCGCACGCATAATCACAGGTGTGGCGACGTTATAGGGCAAATTGGCGACCATAACTGAATCTTCAATCAAAGTTTGAAAATCAAATTTGAGGGCGTCTGTATGGATGATCCTTACATTATTCAACATGCCAACCGTTTCAGCTAAAACGGGTAAGAGTCTTTGATCCAGCTCTAAAGACGTTACCTTTGCCCCTGTTTTAGCCAAGGCTTGGGTAAGAACCCCAAGACCAGGGCCAACTTCTAAGACGCTATCTTTAGGGCTCAACTCGGCAGCCGCAACAATTTTGGACAAAATGGCATCATCAACCAAAAAGTTTTGCCCGAATGCCTTATCGGCACGTAAAGCAAAGCGCTCGAGCAGAGCCTTAACGGTTGCTCGAGCGCTTAAATTTAGCTGGTTTTGATCTGCTTCCACTCAGCCTTAGTCTAAACTAATATTCTTTGCTATAAACTCATTGATTTGTGCCTTGGCAGCTTCCAGGCTGATGTCTTGAACCACGGCGAGTTCGCTCGAGAGCATTTCCTTGGCATTTTCATGCACTTCTCTTTCGGTAGCAGCTAGACCCTTTTCCAAGTCTCTTAGTGCCAAAACACCAATGAGTTTTGCCAGCTCATAGGGATTAGCCCTTGCCAAAATGTCTTGCTCAGCGCGAAAGCGGGGCGGCCACTGATCAGGTAGCGACAAATCAGCCCGTCTAATGGTTTCCATGATTTGACTCAGCTCATTTTCACCAATGGTAAGACGCAAACCAACTTCTTGCCCCTTTTTCATAGGCACCAAGACTTCCATGTCACCACGGACAAAAACAATCTTCAAATATTCGTGCTCAGTTCCGAGCACCTGGCGTTTGGCTATTTCGTCAATCTGGCCTGCACCTTGTGACGGGTAAACCACTTTATCGCCCACTTTAAAAGCCACAATGCCCCTCCTAGTTGCGTAAGCCTACCATAACGGGTTGTGTGGAAAGTACCACATCTTTACGTTGCGCTAAGTCTAGATCAAAGCTGAAATCTAAGTATTCATTTTTGCTTGGCAAAAATCTTTAATCAGGTTTTAATCAAGTAAAGTTTTGATGCGCTCGAGCGCCTTATAAATATTTTCAAGACTGGTTGCGTAACTCATACGCACCTGACCTTTTGCCAAAAAGTCTGTTCCGGGCACAACACCAACATGAGCCAGCTCGAGCATTTTGGTTGCAGCAGCCATTTCATCTTCATCGATTGCTCTTACATCGGTCATGACATAAAAAGCCCCTTGCGGTTTGGGTGTTTTAAGCCCCATTTTGTTTAGACCTTCAACCAAAACGTCACGGCGTTCACGGTAGGCTTTCTTGGTCATTTCGACAAAGGCGTGGGTTTTTTTAGTCTCATTTAGGGCAACGGCTGTAGCGTACTGCGCAACAGCATTGGCACCACTGGTAACTTGTCCTTGCAAGCGGTTCATAGCTTTAATAAGCTCGGTAGGTCCTGCGCCATAACCAATACGCCAGCCCGTAAGTGCGTAAGCCTTAGATGCGCCATGAATAATCAAGGTTTTATCCTGGGCAAATTGGGCAGCTGCGGTAAATTCACCGTCATAGACGAGGTGCTCATAAAGATCATCGGTAAAAATCCATATGTCACGCTCGGCCGCCAGTTCTACAATGCCTTTAACAAGCTCTTTTGGGTAGACAGCACCCGTAGGATTAGAAGGTGAATTAAGCACAATGACTTTGGTTTTTGGGCTTATGGCTTCTTTTATAGCCTCGAGGCTAGGGATAAAGCCTTCTTCGGGTTGCGCTATTACAGGAACCGTGATAGCTCCTGCAAGTTGTACCTGTGCAGGGTAGCTTACCCAGTAAGGGGCTGGCACAATCACTTCATCGCCTGGATTTAGCACTGACATAAACCCGTTGTATAAAACCTGTTTGCCCCCGTTGGAAACCGAGATTTGCTCGGGGCTATAGCTTAAATTATTTTCGCGCTGGAACTTGGCTGCGACGGCCTCACGCAAAAAAGGCATGCCTTCAGAAGGTGTATATTTGGTCATTCCTTTACGAATGGCTTCATGAGCTGCCTCGAGTACATGCTCTGGGGGTTGAAAATCGGGTTCCCCTGCGGTCATTGCCACGACATCTACCCCGGTACGTGCAAGGGCTTTGGCTTTACCATCAAAAGCAACCGTCGAAGATGCTTTTAAGGCTTTGATTGTTTCTGATAACTGGGGCATGATGAAACCTCCATAAACTACTTGGCTAATCCCAAAGCGTTATGTTACCGAGTTTTTCTGGAACTTACTAG
>JAHEBB010000709.1 GCA_024642575.1 Trueperaceae bacterium
ACCTGTTACATAGTGCTCGAGCTGTCTCTCTATATCCGTAAGTAAGCTACTTCCACCAAAACGGAAGAGGTTTGGCTCGAGCAGTCATAGACTACCTGGATTTGTGAAAAGAGTAGTTTATTATGCGGGGTCATAGAGTCTACCCCCGATTCCTCCATCAAGGCGCACAACTGCTCCTGTTAAAAAAGGGTTTTTCCAATCGGCGAGCCAAACTGCAAAAGAGGCAACTTCTTCAGGAAGACCAATTTTTCCCGTTGGGTGGGCTGCATTTAAGTCTTCAAGTAGTTTTTCCTTGCCAACAAAGCCTGCAATTAACATATCTGTTTGAATAGCTGCGGGTTCGATGGCATTAACACGTATTTTCCCACCTAAATCTACAGCAAGAGATCTGGTTAAGCCAGATAATGCAGCTTTACTGGTTGCATAAGCTACAAATTCTCGCTTTGTTAATTGTGCATGGATGCTACTAATATTTATGACACTTCCTTGGTCTTTTTCAAGTTCGGGAAGTAAATTTTGTATCCAGAAAAAGGGTGCTAGCAAATTCACATTTAAGGTTTCATTCCATGCATCCCTGTTAAGTTTGTCTGTACTGCCTAATATTTGTACAGCAGCATTGTTTATTAATACACGTAAGCCTCTATTTTCGATAATGTCACGAATCTGGTTAAATATTGTCTCTGCGTAAGACGCATTTCTTACGGTTTTTTCAAGGTCAACATGTATAAAGTGATCGGCATTTAAATTGCCTTGGGGTGCTCTAATATCTGTAGCAACGACACTATAGCCTTCATTACTAAATGCCTTAACCATTGCCTGACCTATGCCACCGCAAGCACCCGTAATAAGCGCATAAGGTTTAGTTGACATTTAAAAAACCGTAGAGTTTATTAAGGGCCTCAAAACTAGCTCTTCTGACCGCATCTTTGCTATTAGAACTGTTGTGTGACCCCAAAATACACTGAGGCATTGCACGAAGTGCAGAGTCGGGGGGTAAGGGCTCAACTTCAAAAACATCGAGGGCAGCTGCGGCAACCTGATTGTTTAATAATGAATTAATAAGTGCGTTCTCATCAATTATGGGGCCCCTCGCTACATTTATGACAAAGACTCCTTTTTTGAGCTTGTTAAGAATAGTTTTATTTAACATGTGATAAGTATTTTTATTAAGAGAGCAGGTGAAAATGAGAAAATCTGCGTTCTCCAGTTTCTCTGGCCACTGAGCGCGCTGCACACCTTTGATGCCAGCATCGCCCTCAACGCCGGGATCATAAACAGTTACTTCCATTTCGCAAGCTAGAAGTCGCTTGGCTAAATTTTTGCCTATATCACCGTAGCCAATCAATGCGACTTTTTTCTCGGCTAGGCTAACACCCGCAGGTTTGGGCCAGGCATGTGCATCTGTTTTAATGCTTTGATCTATAAAAAAGACTTGTCTTGCTAACCCAATAGTATAGGCGAGAGCAATATCAGCTACTTCTTTGCCAAACATATTTGGCGTATTACTTATGGGAATACCTAAATCTTTACAAGCGCTAAAATCTACATTATCAACACCAATACCCCATTTAACAGCAGCCTTAAGCTTCCCTGCCTTTGCAGCAGTAAAAACTTTTCGTGTGGCTGGGTCATCGCCAATAATCCAGGCATCATAGTTGGGAACTAAGTTCAGGAGTTCCTCTTCTGAAAGGATTTGCGTTACTTTTGCTGGTACAAGGTTGATGCCATGCTCTTTCGCAAGAGGGCTAAATTCATTAATGAGCCCTATCATTGGAGGACAAGTCACTAAAACATTCATAAGGGTTTCTCAGCTTTCTTTAGTTCAGCCTGATATTTGGCCGCAATAATGGCAAGTTCCCATTCCTCTGGTCCATCAATATCAATAGATTCATATTTACTACTTTCAAATAGGAGAGGTGCTTCACCAATACGAGCTTGCTTTCTTAAAAAGGCTTCTTTTGTAAAAATGTAAAGGTTTGAGTTTTCCTCATACCAAGGCTCGAGATCTTGGGTTCTGATTAGATTATTAGGATCGTGATTAACTGGGCTACAATCTTTTCGGTAAAACCTTGACTGCACTTTATTAACAGTAAATAAAGAATCAGCTAGTTTTTGTTCATAGGCGTGGCTGAATTTTGCTATAGCCTCCCGAATACTTTGGTTGCTGAGCAAGGGATTAGTGGTATGCGTCATGAGGTAACAGTCTGCATCTACACTATTTATATCATCGGCTAAAATTTTATTCATACTTACAAAGTCACCGCATAGATCAGGTTTGCGGTCTCGTATCAAAATTTTGTCTGAATCCACTAATCCTTTTTCTGCCAAAATGTCTCTAGCATCGGTATTAATGATTATTTGACCAACCTCTTCAAGGCTTAGCAAGGTATCAAGGATCCAGCGAAATAGAGGTTTGCCATTAAAATCCTTAAAGTTTTTCCCTTTTACTCGTTCACTATTGGCCTTCATAGGCAGGAGGGCTACTATACGTGGTTTTGAGAGTTTCATGAATTCTCTTCCCTTCTAAACACGAAACGATT
>JAHEBB010000710.1 GCA_024642575.1 Trueperaceae bacterium
GGATTGTTGACCCTCTTGACGGCACCTTAAACTATGCACACGGCTTCCCATATTATTGTGTGTCGATTGCGCTCGAGCATAAAGGGAAAATTGAACTAGGCGTGGTTTTTGATAGTACGCGAAATGAGCTCTACACTGCCATTCGGGGTCAGGGTGCTTACTGTAATGGTGCGCCTTTAAAGGTTTCAACCGAAACTACATTTAGCAAAGCCATGTTAGCGACAGGCTTTTCTTATGATGAAGGTGAGCTCAAAAGAAACCTCGAGCTTTTTGCCAAAGTGCATCCTCAAGTAAGAGCCATACGCCGCCCAGGAGCAGCAGCCCTTGACATGGCCTATATTGCCAAAGGACAGTTAGATGCTTTTTGGGAACTTACTTTAAACCCCTGGGATGTGGCAGCCGGTTGGTTACTGGTACAAGAGGCGGGCGGCACCGTTACAGGTTCACAAGGTGAGCCTTATCATTTGAGTAAGCAAATAGTGCTTGCTTCAAACGGACACCTGCATGCAAAGTTAGTACACGCTTTGGGTCTGGGAGATAGCTTGGCATGAAACGGCTTGTTTTAGACCTTGAAACCAAGCGCTCTTTTAATGAAGTGGGGGGCGCTAAAAACAAAGATAAGCTCGGTGTGAGTGTAGTTGGTGTTTATCACTATGATGGCGACAGATTTGTCGCTTACCGTGAAGAGCAGTTTGGGCTTTTAACTCAAGCCTTAAAAGAAGCTGATGAAGTGGTGGGGTTTAACCTTTTGCATTTTGACTGGCCTGTTTTAGCTTCAGAACTTGGCGATTGGGTTAAAGATTTACCAACTCTAGACATAATGGTAGAAGCGCAAAAGGCACTGGGGCATAGAGTGAGTTTAGATTCCATTGCTAAAGCAACGTTAGGCTCGAGCAAACTTGGCTCTGGCCTAGACGCCCTTGACTATTACGCAGCAGGAGATTGGGAAAAGCTCGAGCGTTACTGCCTCGAAGATGTCAAACTTACCCGTGATATTTACGAATACGCCAAAAAACACGGACAGCTTTTTTTTGAAAAAGGCCCACGCCGAGGTGTTATTCCTATGAGTTTTTCGACCAGTCCTCACCTTGCTGTTTTTCAAGAAGCAGCTAAAAATAAGGGCAGTGTGCGTATGCAATACGGAGCTAAAGATCGACTGATTGATGTGATCAGGTTTGATGGTGTCTACATAAAAGCATATTGCCATTTGCGCCGTGAAGAGCTTACCTTTAGACTTGACCGGGTAGAAGCTGCTGAACTAGTTGCCTCGAGCACGCCGCTGTTTGGTTAAGTTTAATAATTGCCAGGTGCTTTAGGATTAAACGATGTGGAGATTGACATTAGTCAAAATGACGAATAGGTGCCATTCATCGCCTCTTGAGAATCTAGGGCTTTAGGCAAAAAAAATTTAAAATAGAGATTCTTGTTCTACAGTTGTTAGGCTTTCACCTGTTGCTTTTGCTACCAGCTTATTCACTTTTGTAACATACTCATCGGGTTTGGCTTTGGCTTTTAAACCATTCGCATTCATATAGCGGACTTTGCCAAAAATAGCTCTTTCTTGCCAGGGTCGGTCATGCATACCGTAGCACCAGGCAATCCCTGTAAAACTATTTGGGTCGCGACCATCAAGAAAGTATTTGTTGTTCAAGTAAAGGGTTCTCTCAAAGGCTTCTTTTGGTGCAGGGCTCCACTCGAGTATTTTCTTGCCCCAGTACATCCTCATATAGTTGTGCATATAGCCGGTAAAACGCATTTCATTCATAGCTGCATTCCAGTAAGGATCATGGGTTTTGGCGTTTTCAAGCTGCTCGAGCGTGTAAAGTGGGTCGCGTTTATCATCTTTATGTTCTTCTAAGGTTTTCTTTGCCCAGTCAGGTAAGATTTCATAGCTGTCATAGTTGTCATTAAAATGGGTAAAATTCATAGCTAGCTCTCGTCTAATAATCAATTCCTCAATAAAGCTATCCAGATTTTCGCCTTTAGGGCAGAGCTCTTTAGCTTTTAGTACAATATAAATTGGAGATATCTGCCCAAAGTGGAGGTACATCGCCATATGGCTGGTGTCACTGGTTTGGGGTTGATTGCGGTTATATGCGTAGCGCTTAAAACGTTCTGTTAAAAAGGTGTTTAGGGTTGTTTTTGCCTGATGGGTACCCCCTGTAAAGAACTGGCTAACCTCTGTAACGCTTCTGTCAATCTTTAATTCCTGACAGAGTTTTTTAGGGTCTGCTAAATCAAGACTCTGAACATCAAGGTTTAAAGAACTTTTGTTGATGGGGGTAGTTTTGAGTTCAAGAAAGAAGTCTGAGAGATGTTTTAGGATTTTAGGTCGAATCGTCCTTGCTGCGTATTCGGCTTTATTTGAAACAAGTTCAACTGGGACGACCACATTATCTTCAACTTGTAGAAGTTGACACTCGAGCTTACCAGCAAGCTCGCCACGCCATTCTCTTTGGATGCGCAGATAACCCCTATCTGTAACAACAAGGGAAGCATTTTCTGCAAGCCTAAGTGCTACCTTTTGGGGTG
>JAHEBB010000711.1 GCA_024642575.1 Trueperaceae bacterium
TGCCGAGGCTAGCTTGCGTAAAAGCCTGCTCCTCATTGAGCTTTTACATGAAGAAATAGAAAAACATGCAGACCAGGTTAGTCTTTGTTTAACGGGATCAGATATTGATAAGGCACTGGCTAATAAGAAAATAGCCATTATTATTGCGCTCGAGGGCTGCTCACAAATTGCTGAAGACGTCAGTTTGTTTAAAACCTTTTTCCGTATGGGTGTACGAATGGCATCATTTACCCATCTTGGTAGAACCCAGCTTGCTGATGGCAGCGCTGAAGATGATACCGAAAGTCGCTTACCCGCAAAGGGTACCGAAGCCTTAAGGCTTATGGAAGATCTGGGTATAATCATGGACGTTTCCCATTTGTCTAAAAAGGGCGTGGAGCATGTGCTTGAACTTGCGAGACGTCCGGTCATTGCATCACATTCATCTGCGAGGGCAGTCTGTGATCATCATAGAAACCTGGGTGATGAGCACATTAAAGCCCTTGCCAAAACAGGCGGTGTTATTGGTATCAATGTCTTACCTGCATTTATTGATGCTGAGCAGCCAACGATAAACCGAGTTGTCGATCACATTGAACACATGGTTAGTCTTGTAGGTGATAGACATATTGGCTTAGGTCCAGATTTTATTGCCGAGTGGGCTCAAACGGTTTATCCCAATGTTGAGATGAAGATTATTGGCATCGATCTTAAAGTAGGCATTCCTGGTCTGAGTAAAACCGAGGAATTACCTAATCTAACGAACGCAATGCTCGAACGCGGTTTTTCAGAAATCAGCATTCGCAACATCCTGGGTGAAAACTGGTTAAGGGTTTTCCGCAAGGATTTGGGTATTGCTCTTTAAGTATTTTATGGTTTTTGGTCGTTTGCGTTTTGGGTAGCGTCTCAATAACTTGAGGTAAAACAAACGAGGGTTTTCTTTACTCCCAAATGGAGTTTCACAAATGATGGTCAAAAAAGGGGTAATAAGGGTAAGATTGCCAGTTAAGTAAACTACGTAAGGAAATAGACCTTTGGTTTTGGTTTTCTTTACGATTTGTGAGGTCTTTATGTTAATTGGCTATGCTAGAGTCTCAACGCAAGATCAAAATCTGGATTTACAAGAAGATGCCCTAAAAAAAGCAGGCTGTAAAGAAATCTATAGTGACAAGGTTACAGGTACCGCTGCTCAGCGTCCTGAATTAGATAAAGCAAAAGCCAGATTAAGAGAAGGCGATACCTTTATTGTTTGGCGCTTGGATAGATTAGGCAGATCCTTAAAAGACTTAATTGACTGGGTGGCTTATTTTGAAGCAGAAGGTATTGCTTTTAAAAGTTTACAGGAATCTATAGATACTTCTACTTCAACAGGTAAGCTTATTTTTCATATGTTTGCTGCTCTTGCAGAGTTTGAGCGTAATCTTATTCGTGAAAGAACCCAGGCGGGTTTAGCTGCTGCCAGAGCCAGAGGCAGAAAAGGTGGCAGGGCAAAAGCTTTAAGTCCTGCCAAACGGCAAAGAGCTGTTGAGCTTTACAACAAGAGAGAAGTTTCTGTTCAGGAGATTTGTGCTATGTTCTCGATTTCCAAGCCTACGCTATATGGATATGTGAGAGAAGGGAATAGGGGGTGAGTTAGCAATATAGATTGTTAGCTTGACCAAAAAACTTGCAATTACCCTTGAAGTGTCATGATGGCATGCAAAGCTTTATGGAAACATGAATTGATTAACCTTTTAATCTAACTGCTCCTAAATAATCCCTTTTTGGACCAGCTTTTTGTGAAAAAACAAATCCCCTGCTAAAACCAATTTCGAACGGCGATTTCAGCAACATTTTGGAGAACCCATTTTGAAACAGTTAGCAGAAGATTTGTTTCGGCTCTAGCAAGAATAACTGCTCACTAAGGCATCAAAGCAGTTTCGATGGATGGTTACTGCAACCGTTTAGCTAGGATTGTGTCAGCTAGCTGACACAATCCTGACAGGGAGTTCTTAAGCTCGTTTTTGAGACATATCGAAATTAGCAATGTCACTCACCCCCGACCCCTGTACTCCCATGCAGGGGTCTTGATTTATGATTAGGGCTGACCAGCTCATTACCTGGCACAAAACTAGAAAGTATATACTCATTCTGCACTACCTCAATTCTCTCTTATCCCTGCTCTACAAAGTAGGGATGATTTCTGAGGGATGAGCCCATTTCTTCGACTTGACTTCACACTTCTTGGTCGGGGTGTGAAGTCCATTTTTTACAGGGGATAGCCTTAACAGTGTGAGTTATTATACAATTCGTTTGATTGCCAATTGAGATACAGAAGAACACCCATTCTTCCGCATCTTTCAGTAATTCAACCCCTCTTAGAAGCAAGCCCCTACCCCCTCGACTCACTCTCAGGGGGGCTTGTTATTTATGTCTTGAGCTAAAATGTTCCTGATCCAACCTTTAGGACGGCGAGTCTTAGGTCAGCATCAGGAATGTTGAGTAGGGTTCCTGAAGTATCATGACGCTAAAAGTAGGAGGGTGCTAGGAGCTTTTTAACACCTTCAAGCAG
>JAHEBB010000712.1 GCA_024642575.1 Trueperaceae bacterium
GAACTTATTTTCCCTAAGCTAACAGAGTATGGACTTTGGGAGTTACCCTATATTCTTGGCGTGTTAATGATAGCTGGGGTTCTGATTTTTAGGCTTAGGGTGAAACCTTAAGCTCTAGATCGGCCGAAGCTAAAACCCCATTAAGAGCGTTGTTTGTCGTGCAAGCAGCAGACACGTTTAATGATTTGTTGCTGACACGCCAACAAGTTCTCCATTGGCATAGACAATTTTACCGTCTCTTACGGTAGGTTGACCATTGCTAAAAAGTTTTAACCCAAGGTATGCCTGTTTATAATTGCTTGGCGCAAACGTTTCCTAACTGCAACTAGAACTCCCATCATTGCTAGCTTTAGTGCAATCATTTGCAATATCACTGATTCCAGGTAGGTTTAAACTAAAGATACCACTACTGTTTACGGTGCTTTGGGCAATTACTTTTTCTTTTTTCAAAGATGAGCTATAAATGACTGCTTTAACTACCAGATTTTCACCCTCAAGTTTGGCTTCTTTTAAGTTTGCAATCGTGCCTGTCAAGGTTGGACTATCACCTAATGCTGGCGTTGTAGGCAGGGGTGGTGTGCTTTCACTACAGGACAGCAGCAACATGCTTAATAGGATTGCTAAAATTAGCTTTTTCATTTTTTCTCCTTTGAGACAGGTCTTGCCCAGTAAACCCAAAAGCTTAATCACTCTTTTAGCCTAGAAAATGTCAAAGTACTTTGTCTTGTACAATTTGAACCGACTGGGTACGTTTTTATCTCAAGGTTTTTTGTCTCCCCTAGCAGGGAGATGCCCGAAGGGCAGAGGGGTTCTCGTTTGCAAGGTACTCTGTCAATCTTGCAACTTTGCGAACTTGAACCCCTCCGTCAGAGAGCTAAGAGTTTATTTTCAAGTCAACAGTTTTAGCATTAGTTTGACCAAAATGGCTCTCTGCCTCTTTCACTTCGAAAATCCTGTGAGTCATTTGCAGTGTAGTGCTAGCGGATTTTCGAGGTGAAACCCCTGTTAGGGGAGGCAAGGGCTACTCAATCTTCTGCCAGGGTTTAGTCTCGAGATAAACCTTATTCACTAGGAACGGTTCGTTTTTATCAGAAATAACATGAAAGTGTATTCCATCTTCCTCGAGCCTCCCCTACGAAAGCTCGAGCGAGACTTGTTAGCACTGAAATGCGCTAAGATGTCACTATGACAACGCAAACAGCACTCAAATATGATGCTGAGGTCAAAACCAACGGGCGAGTCGAGGTCGCGGTTCCCTTGCCGCCAGGCTCTAAGGTCACGGTGTTTGTGGTACAAATAGCAGACACGTTTAATGATTTGTTGCTGGCAAGTCAGAGCAGCCTCGAGTTTTGGGACAATCCTTACGATGACGAGGATTGGAATGCCTAAACAGGGAGACATTGATTATGGTTCCTGTGGCTTTATCAATCTGGGCAAGTGCCAGTGAAAAAAGTAAGTAAACCAGCAATAAACCAACATTCATTTTGTAGTTCACAGTCTTAGTCTCATTTCTTAGTTTGAAGTTTGCTTAAACTCATTGCGAAGGTGGAAATATCAAGGTAGGAATCGCCCTTACAAACGAACCATTGGCTACCTGATACCGCTGAACATCACCTTCATGAATACCATTAATACTTAATTGGCCTTTGATGGATAAAAGAGCCACCTCGTTTCCCAGTAAATTCTTTAGGGTAAGGTTAAAGTTATTATCAAAAAATCGTCCGTAACTGAAACCAGCCGACAGATTACCTTGCGGATAGTAGCCTTCAAACAAAGTCGTGCGCAGTACATCAGCTAAGGCTTTTGGGTCAGCCATCAGGGCATCAAGTTGCTCCTTGGGTAATGCAGCAAAGGCATCATCATTGGGCACATACATCAGATAAGGTCCTCCTGTAGTGAGCATGTCGGTGAGTCCAGCCTTCTCCATAGCTGTCAAAAAGGAGTCGAACGAAAACACAACGCCATCTTGCTCATACCCAAGACCGCTGAAGCCGTTCAAAAACTCGAGGGCATTCAACTCACTCGTGTTGCCGCTCTGGGTATCTCCAAAATTATCACCTGGAAAATGACCCATAAATGCGACAATAAAATCCATACCTGGCTCGAGAATGTTGCATTCATCAAGCGGAAAGGAATCGACAGTGATGTCATCAATGGCAATGGCAAATTCAGTGCAGACCCGACCATCACCATTCGCCACCGCAGTAGTAACATAGTCACCATAATGGACATCGCCTGGGCCGCCCCCTGACTTATCAAAATCAATCTTTGTGCTACCTGCAACATTATTGATAAAGGTTAGCGAAAACTGGCTGGGGTCAGTTCTTGATGCCTGTAATAATGCAGTTTCATCAATGACCAGAGGCTTGAGACTGGCATCCTCTACCTGACCCATCAAGGCCACGGTGTAGCGATCTCCGGGTTTAAGTTGCAAGTCTAGGGGGCCAACCAAAGCCTCTTCAATTCCTTTACCTGTTGGGACAAGGGCAAGGCTGTAGGTATCAGGGGCAAGATACATGTAGCCGGTT
>JAHEBB010000203.1 GCA_024642575.1 Trueperaceae bacterium
CCATAGCCAGAGCCTTTTTGAAAGACCCCCAAATTTTAATCTTAGATGAGGCGACCTCTGCGCTAGATAGTGCCTCAGAGAAGCTTATTCAGAACGCTCTAGAAAAACTGATGGAAAACCGCACCACCTTTATTGTGGCACACCGCTTATCAACCATTATCAATGCCGACATGATTCTGGTGATGCGCGAGGGTCGCATTGTTGATGCAGGAACCCATTCACAGCTGCTAAAACGGGAAGGTCTGTATCAAGATTTGTACCGCAATTTAGCTTAACAAAACCTTGTTTTAGCAAGCCTAGCTTAACTTGCCTTGCCAAAATCCAAAGACTAGCAAGATAAACTAAGGGAACTTAAAGAACGAGAAAAACCTAGGAGGGTTATGAAAATTGGTGTTTTTACCGTAATGCTGCCTGACTTACACCCCGAAGAAGCAGCTGCCGAACTGAAAGCTTGTGGCTATGATGGCGTGGAGTGGCGCGTAACCACGGTTCCAGAAACAAGAAAGGCAGAAGCTCCTTCCTATTGGGGCAATAACTACTGCACCCTAGAGCCAACCCAGGCAGACGCAAAACGCGGCAGAGCTTTAGCTGAGCGTTATGGGCTCGAGCAGCCAGGTGTAGGAACTTATATTTCACTAGGCGACATGGCTGCGGTCAAAGCTGCCAGAGACTTCTGCCAAACCGCAGGTATCAAGCAATTTCGCATTGGTCTAAATAATTTTGACGGGGGCTACCTCGAGCACTTTAAAAAAGCTCAGGCCTTTGTTGCCGATGTCACGACGTTTCTAGCAGGATCAGGGGTTAAAGCCCTGTTAGAAATTCACCACAAAACCATTGTGCCAAGCGCAGGGTTAATGCACCGTTTAATCTCGCCATTTGACCCAAACAGCATTGGCGTGATTTATGACCCGGGCAATATGGCCTATGAAGGTTTTGAAGACTACCGTATGGGCATAGAGCTTCTTGGGCCTTACCTTGCCCATGTACATTTAAAAAATGCCAAAACTCAGGCTTCTGACTCAGGTCTTCATACATTTACCTGGGCACCTTTAGAAGAAGGTGTCGTAGATTTTGATGCATTACTCACTGCCTTAAAAGAGGCTAACTATAATGATTGGCTGGTCATAGAAGACTTCAGCAATGCACGCCCCAGCCGTGAAGCGCTTCAATACAATATGCAATTTGTCAAAGACAAACTCAAAAAGGCAGGTATGCAGTGAAGCCAATTCGTTTAGGCATAGCCGGGCTTGGTCGTAGCGGATGGAATATGCACGCAGATGCGCTATCTAAAATCCCAGACTTATTTCAAGTTGCCGCTGTTATGGAACTTGATGAAGCGAGAGCTGCTGAAGCTCACGCCAAATTTGGGTCGGCAAGCTATAGGACGTTCGCAGATTTAATCAAAGCTGAGCTCGACCTGATTGTCGTTGCTACCCCTAGCCAGCTTCATGCTGAGCAGACGATTGCTGCGCTCGAGGCAGGCAAACACGTCATCGTTGAAAAACCTATGGCGCGTAATTCAGCCGAGGCTGACGCTATGATTGCAGCAGCCAAAAAAGCAGGAAAGTTTTTGACCGTCAATCAAAATTACCGCTACAAACCTGCTTTTCTAAAACTAAGCGAAGTGATATCTTCAGGCAAGCTGGGTGAAATCGTCCAGATTAGTGTAAAGGTACATTCCTTTGGTCGTCGCTGGGACTGGCAAACCTTGGTTTCAAACAATGGTGGCATCTTAAATAATCACGGCGCACATTATCTTGACTGGCTCCTCTTAAACTTTGAAGACGAAGAACCTGAACTATTCGCGCATTTGCAAAATACTTCGCTCTATGCGGGTGACGCAGATAGTCACGCCAAACTCATCTTGAGACCTAAAGACGGCCCCCTGATTGATCTGGAGCTGACCCATCACAGTGCCTACAATCAACCCACCTGGATGATTATGGGCACGCAAGGAACGCTGGTTGGCAATGTCAATAAGCTCGAGTGGAAATACTACGACCCGAGTACCGTAGCGCCCTTGATTCTAGATTTAAAACCAACAGCAGACCGTAGCTACAACAGTGAAAAATTGCGCTGGCAAGAAGAAACCGTCAGTTTTGATGTTGAGAATAATGCAGACATGGTGCTCTTATATAAAGACCTCTTTAAAACCATTAGAGAGGGTCAGGAGCTGCTTATTAAACCTGAAACCGTGCGCCGTCAAATCAGGATTTTTGAGCGCTGTCATGAGGCAATGAATAAGACCGCTTAAGTTTGACAGTCTCAAGGTATATCCTATATGATTTTGCTATAAGCTAAGCTTTTTTTCGTAAACAGGTTTGCACAGCCTGTTTATCATCTCTAAGAGAACTGTGTTTAACCGTTTTAATGGGAAAACTCGGAGTCAGAATGACCTCTAATACCTATCTTCCTCCTGTGCCTGCTGAAAAAGATCACCATTTCGAGCTGGCAAACCAACAGGCACCTATTCTCTATTTTGATAGGCTCGAGCCTTTTTTACCCGTCGCCGTTGGCTATACCGTCTTTACAGAAACTGCGCCCTCAGCATCTTTTAAGCGCAGCATTGAGTTAGTAGAAGGATGCCACACCGCCATTGAGTACGCTATCTGGTGGGACTGGGATATTCAGCATCTTTACGAGCTCGAGCATATCTGGGTTTACTTAGATAAGAGGGGGAAATTAATCAATACCGAAGGCAGTTTTCATGGAGGGTTTCATGTCCTGCGAAACGCAGAGGGTGCTTTGGTCAGTGAAACTGAGCGGGCTGTTGCCTTTTCAGAATCAGGAAAGCATGCTTTTGCAGGCAGTGCCGAGCAACTTAAAAAGCTCGAGCCTTTCACAACTGCCGCTTGCACAACTGAAGCAGGTAGTGATGATGTGCTCATAAACCACATGTTTGAGGGCAAAATAGCCACAAATCCTTTACAAAAACGGCTTTGCAAACGTTTTATGAAAGCCCATGCCTTTAGCCCTAGCTATGATTTTTCAAATCGCTTTGACTTAAAAAGTGTCCCGCTTATGCCCTGGGAAAGGTTAAAAGCCTGGATTCCTGACAGGATCAATGGCTGGCTAAACCAGCTAGCGGCTACGATGCCCCATCTTAAAGCGGTTTGCCTAGACTGTGGCGATACCCTGGTTGATGAAGGCACAGAAATAAAAGACAGTAGTGAAATTGTCTTGTCAGCTGAGCTTATTCCTGGCGCAGCCCAGCTACTTGAAGAGCTTCAAACCTTGGGCTATCGCCTCGCCTTAGTTGCCGATGGCTTTGTTCAAAGTTTTGAAACCATTTTTAAGCAACATGGGTTTCAGCCTTATTTTGAAACCAAAACTATCTCTGAAACGCTTGGCGTCATGAAACCTAACTTACAAATGTTTGAGGATGCCTTGTCACAGCTTGGTATCAGGTCTCAAGATAAAAGTCAGGTCATCATGGTTGGAAACAATTTAAACCGTGACATTAAGGGGGCCAATGATTTTGGCTTAACCAGCGTTTGGTTAGACTGGGCTCCGCGACGTAGTAAAATCCCTGCTGATACGAGCGAAATTCCCGATTACACCATAAAAACCCCGCTCGAGCTTTTAACCGTGCTCGAGTCCCTGGAAATTGAGCTTACCCGTGAGCATTTAAATCGCCCTCACCCCTTTCAAGAATAAGTCCTCTCATCGTCTGGTTAAGTCCTAGAAAAGGAAAGTAGCAAATTAGTATGGCTAAAGCCGTCATTCAAACCAAATCAAAAACTGAGCAGGTTTACGATTATCTTTATGGTCAAATCATCAGATGTGAGCGTGCACCAGGTGCCCGTTTGGTTATTGATCAAATTGCTACTGAGCTGGGTGTCAGCCAGATTCCCATTCGTGAGGCCATCTTTCGGCTTGAGAAAAGTGGCTTTGTGACGTTTGAAACCCATATCGGGGCAAAAATAGCTGAGCTTCATGCTGAGCACATCAGCGAAATCTTTCAGGTGCTCGAGTCTATGGAAGTGATAAGTGGTCGCGCGGCTTGCACCCGCATTCAGGCTAAAGACCTCAACCATTTAGAAATGCTCACGCAAAAGATGGCCGATGTTGTGAGCGACCCCAATCAGTGGTCGCAGTACAATATGGAGTTCCACCAGTATATCTGCGACATCGCCGAAACCGGGCTGGTAAAAAAGGTCTTACATGAGGCGCTTAGTCATTGGGATAGACTTAGGCACTCCTTTTTAAAAGACGTCTCAGCCAAACGGGTTGCGCTTGCTCAGCAAGAACATGTGCTGCTGCTTGAAGCCCTCAAAAATAAAGACGCTAATGCCTTTGAGTCAGTGGTAAGCAAGCATAATCAAGCTTCCCTAAAAGCCTATATAGCCCATCTTGAAGCGATTGGAGAAATGGATGCAGCCTGACGCTTTGCGCATGCCCGGCGCTACCTTAACGACCCGACTTAAAGTTTATGACACGCTTACTCCTGATGGTCAGCGGGGCGGCACGCCTCATGTTCATTTGATGTGCAGTGAAATGTATTTTGTTTTAGCGGGTCATGGATTTGTTGAAATGATTGACTGGAACGGCTTTTCACGTTTGCCCTTAAGTCCTCATTCAGCCCTTATTTTTAGCCCAGGTACGGTTCACCGTCTTATCAACCCAGACGGGGAGCTCGAGCTTTTTATCATGATGCAAAACAGCGGCTTGCCTGAGCGTGGCGATAATGTCGTGAGTTTTAAAGATGAGATATTAAGGGATGACGTAGCTTACAAAACGGCCATGAAAGTCTCCTCCTTTGAAGATGCCTATTTAAGACGCGATGGTGGCGTTGAGGGTTTTCTTGATTTGAAGGAAGCTTTTAAAGAAGGTTTGGATGTTGGTCGCCGTAGTCTAAATCGTTTTTTTGAACACGCGACCGCCCGAACCAAAAACTTGCGCTCAACCTGGCAAAGCGTAATTGAAAATGGGCCGCTTTATGAAGCGCAGAAATCGCTTAAACACCTTGACTTACTTGCTCAAGGTGACGCTAGTTATTTACAGCAAGCTGCCCATTTTGCCATTGCCCCAGACGCTTACAAAACCCCTGGTTTTTGTGGCGCATTAAATCGTTACTTTGACCCAGCAACACTCGAGCTCGAGGGTGTGATTAAAAAAGAGGGTCAGGAGTCTAAGCGAGCACTAAATGAGGTTTTATGAATAAGGTAAGAGTTGCCATTATTGGTACAGGGGGCATTGCTGGCAAGCATGCCGAAGTCTTGCAACAAGAAGTTAATGATGCAGACGTTGTTGCCGCCGTCGATGTAAGAGAAGATGCGGTTAAAGCTTTTAGTGAACGCTTTAAAATTCCTGCCTATTACACCAGTGCTGAGACCATGTTAGCGCAGGAAAAGCCAGATATTGTGCATATCTGTACTCCCCCTAATTTGCACGCTGAGTTAAGCATAAAAGCGCTCGAGTCTGGGAGCTGGGTCCTTTGTGAAAAACCTTTGGCAGCATCCTTAAAAGAGCTTGACCAAATTGCTGACGCCGAAAAACGCACGGGAAGATATTGCAGCAGTGTTTACCAGTGGCGTTTTGGTAATGGTGCGCAGCATCTTAAAGAACTTATTGACACCAATGCCATGGGCAAACCCATGATTGGTATTTGTCAAACCACCTGGTACCGCGATGATGCCTACTACGCTGTACCCTGGCGTGGCACCTGGAAAACCGAACTTGGTGGTTGCAGCATGGGTCACGGCATCCATCTCATGGATTTATTCTTGTGGCTCTATGGCCCCTGGCAAGAAGTCACTGCTAAAATTAGCACCCTTGACCACGACATCGAGGTTGAAGATGTCTCGATGGCACTGATTAACTTTGAAAATGGTGCTATAGGTAACATGATTAATTCCGTGGTATCGCCACGCCAGGAGACTTACCTCCGCATGGATTTTCAGGAATCAACGGTTGAACTCAAAGGGCTTTACTCTTACAAAAATGATCAGTGGGCCTACTCGAGCTATGACGGTAGTAATCACGCCGAAGATTTAAAAGCTTGGAGTGCACTAGACTCTGAAAACCGGGGCATCTTTGGCAATCAGGTTCGCCATCATATTGATTGTTTTAAAAGGGGCGAGCGCCCTTTAACCAGTGGTTTTGGCGCACGGATGACTTTAGAATTTATCGCTAGTATGTATAAATCGGCGATGACGGGTCAAAGTGTAAAACGTGGCTCAATCGTTGAGGGTGACCCCTTTTATGAAGCCATGAACGGGCAAACGTCATGAATATCCCGAGTGATTTACAGCCCACTGGTGCACCTGCGCCTGTTTGCGCAAAGGGAGATTTTCCCTTTGCGGCTGGGCATTTAGACCATCCTCATATTTACGGACAGTGCGAAGGGCTGATTCAGGCAGGGGGAACCCTGCGCTATGTTTATGACCCTGACCCAGAAAAGATTGCAACCTTTTCCAAAAAGTTTCCTGGTGTTGAGGTTTTAGCTAGCGAAGAAGCCCTTCTAGCTAAGACAGATATTAAACTCATCGCAGGAGCTGCTATTCCTAATGAGCGTGGGCCTTTTGGTCTGCGGGTCATGGGCGCTGGCAAAGATTATTTCACCGACAAAGCCCCCTTTACCAAGCTAAGTCAGCTCGAGGCTGCCAGAAGAAAAGTTGCCGAAACGGGCAAAAAATACATGGTCTACTATAGCGAGCGCCTTCATGTCGAATGCGCCATTCATGCAGGTGATCTGATAGACGCTGGGGCCATTGGCAAAGTCATTCAGGTGATGGGTCTTGGCCCTCACCGAGTAGGCTTAAACCCGCGCCCTACCTGGTTTTACAAAAAAGAAAACTATGGCGGCATTTTATGTGATATCGGGAGTCACCAAATTGAGCAGTATTTGCACTATGGCAGCGTCAAAGATGCCAAGGTCTTAAGCGCTCGAGTTAACAACTTTAATCACAGCGACCACCCCGAGTTAGAAGATTTCGGCGAAGCCAATCTCCAAGGTGATAATGGCTGCTCAAACTATTTCCGAGTAGACTGGTTTACGCCAAATGGCCTTGGTACCTGGGGAGATGGTCGCACGCTTATCTTAGGCACTGAAGGCTATATCGAACTGCGCAAATACATTGATGTAGGTCGCGAAAAATCAGGTAATCACCTATATTTAGTCAATGGTAAAGACGAGTATCACATGAATCTTAATGGCAAAGTCGGCTATCCTTTTTTTGGCAGACTGATTCTAGACTGCCTAAACCGCACAGAAACTGCCATGACCCAAGATCACGCTTTTAAAGCCGCGGAACTTTGCCTTAAAGCCCAGGAATACGCAGACCAGCTGTAGAAATTCAGTGACCTAGTTAAACCAGCCTCACCCTAAGTCCACGATTCTGCAAAATCGTGGACTTTTCGAAGTATATAGCTCTCAAAAGGCTAGAAGCTCCACTATCAGCTTGATTTTTATTGTCCGGAACACTAGTTCTCAAAAAGATAAGGTAGCTGACCCGATGATACTTACTCTAGGGGAGACATCAGCATATACAGTTTGAAGATTTACTGTTCCAGCGGCATTTTCTAGCAGGAATGCCTGTAGCCTTTAACCCTGAAGCTCTATAGCTGTTAGCGAAGACTCGCGAAGCGCTCAGCTTTTGCAAGCTTAAATCTATCCCAAGTTTCCCAGTTCTGTTCAATGCCTTCAGATTCCGTCCACATAAAAAAAGGCGTAAAGAGGGAGCGTGCGTAGTTCAGTTCTTCCCGAAAAATAAAGGCACTAAGACCCCCTTCTTCAAGTAAACCCGTGGTTTCATAGGCTTTTAAGGCAGCCTCTCGGTCATAGTCAAGGGCGCGAAAATCCGCTTGCCAGTTGCCTTCCTTGAGGTGCAAAATCAGGTACTGTGCCCGCTTATCACCATTAAAAGGGCTGCCAACGGCACCTGTATTTAACAGCCTAAGCCTAGCTACTCTTCGGTCTAAGGTTGAGTGGGTATGAGAGCCGACATAAACCTGGGCAGGAAAAGCTGCTGCAATACTTTTGATATCATCTGTTGCAAGCCGCTCGGTGTAGCCTTCACGATAATGCCTGGGGCTACCATGAGAAATAAGAACACTCGGGGCATTTTCAGGCTCGAGCCTTTGGGTCATGGGCAAATCGCGTAGTTGAGCAAGCCAGCCTGTGCGCTCGAGCTGCTCACTTACCCAAGCCGTTGCCTTCCAAAAAGGATCACTAAACCAGGCCACAGGTAAATCACTGTCTCTTTCTACCCATTTACGAACAAGATCATCATGATTGCCCAGCGTATAGCTAAAGTTTTCATTCCATAGCGTTTCCAGTACCGCAACATTATTAGGTCCACGATTAACCAGATCACCATTAACAATGACCTGATCAACACCCTCATGCCCAATATCTTTTAGAACCGCTTCTAAGGCCTGCAGATTACCGTGTATGTCTGCAAGGATGGCTATTTTCAAAGTAGCAGTAGTGTAGCAAAATCAACCTTTTTCAAAGGTGATTTAGCTAATAGGCTGATGTTGAACACGCTAAATGGTCAACAATCTAAGTGACTTTCAAAGGTAAAAAATAAATTCGTTTCTTAGCTACTTCAAATAGAGCAAAAATGCTTCGTGAGACTTTTTGATTCGTATGCAAAGTGTAACAATCTGGTTATAGTCTTTAGTCTACACTGATAAAGAAATGTCAAGCACTGCATTACTTCTTGGAAGCTCAAAAGATAGACTCACTGTTATTTACCAGTTATTACAAGGGCTTGGCTGGACACTCACGGTCGCAGTTAAACCTGAAGTTATGTTGCAGGCTTTACAAAATCCCTACGAAGCGATTTTTTGTGATGAGGAACTTAAAGGGGCCACCATTATTGGCATACAAAAAGTAGTCCAACAAAAAAACCCCACGGTTCCCTTTTATCTTTTTAGAGATCAAAAATCAACCAAACCAAATCGTTTCTTTAAAGAACCAACAGGCATCCTCCCTTTTCCACCGTTGCTCAACCAATTACCCAAACCTATCTCTTACACCTCAGACCCGACTGCTAAAAAGACCGAAGTCCCCTTTGAAGGAAACTCTTCAATGATCGCCCTTATTGATGTTTTACACAGTATGGGAATGGATAAACGCAGCGCTCTGATTCAGCTAGACAAGGGAAAAATTGGGCTTATCTACGTCAATAACGGTCTTGTTGAAGATGCTCTTTATTTTGCAGATAATCAAAACTTAAAAGGCTTAAAAGCACTGGGCAGACTTATACAATTAGAAGACGCCCCCTACCGCGTCATGCATTATACCGTTCCTAATCA